>JAFYMA010000038.1 GCA_017556845.1 Clostridia bacterium
ACGGTTTTTATGTACTGCTATCAGTCTTGCGGGAAAGGGAAGATGCGAATACCTTTTGATCACTTCATCGTTTTCACGCGCAACCGTATCCGAAAGGCGCTCATCAATCTCTTTTTCTACCTCTTCCTTTCCTGACGGTACGAGAATAACGACCTTTTGCTTTTCATCTGTATACAGCATATCATTGACGATTTCTGACGCTCTGCTGTTCCAGTTAAGAATTACGAAATGCCCGTGAAGATCAAGCTTTCTTTTGCCCGTGTTGGCGTTTTCGATGAAGTTTGAAATGTAATTCGTAACGTAACCTATGACGGAGCCTGTAAATGATATCATACCGATCAGAACTACGGCAAGACATACCAGGGTTATGGCTATTCCGGATTTGCCGATATCAGCAACGACGAACTGAATACAGCCTGCATCAAGAATCATTGTTATCGTACATATAGCTGCCTCGACAAACCCCATTTTTTCAGTTCCGTCCAGTGACAGAGCGCTGATTATCAACGATGCCAGAAGAAAAAATACTATGTTGAATAACAGTATAGCCGATAAGACCATTTTACCGGGATTTTTGACTAACTGAATACTGAACCATTCTTTGATTTTTATCATAATTCTTTCTGCCTTTCTTTAAGATCTCACTTTCTGTATGGATCTTTAGCGAAAAAATGTGGTAATATTTGTATATCCGATATGATGTTCCACTATACTATAAAAAAATCCATATTTTTTGCCATTATATCTCAAATTTATTGATATTTTATTATACTTTATTTTTTAAATTGTAAAGTTTAAACAGAGCGAAAAGGAGCGTTTTGAATGATATTTTTTCAAATGAACATTTTATAGTTTTTTAATATAGAATTATATTTAATTTAATTTCCATATTAAGAGCATTTCCGAGTTATTCAATATCGGAATTTGTAACTGTTACAGAATTTTGTTAACAAAATGTAAAAATATCGACAATGGGGATGAAAAAAACGGAAAAGACTTGAAAAAAATGTTTTTTTATGTTAGTATTGCGACAAGATTGTTTCGCTGTGAAAAGATTTTTTGTTTATGCAGATGCATTGTCTTGCATAAATATCTCTTTTATCGTTTGTATTTCGTTATTTGAAACATGTGAGGAAGGTATGACGGACAAAAAACTTAAAAAGCTTTCCCGCAGCGAGCTGTTGGAGCTTCTTATAGATCAGATGGAAAAGAATGAATTGCTCGAAAAAGAGCTTGAAGAAGCAAAAAATAAGCTCGAAAGCAAAAAGATAATATGCGAAAACGCAGGCTCTGTGGCTGAAGCATCCTTGCAGTTGAACGATGTTTTTACATCGGCGCAAAACGCCGCGCAGCAGTATCTTGAAAACATAAAGCGTATGAGCGATGAGGCTGAAGAAGAAAAAAATCGGATCATCGAAGAAGCAAAAAGAAAAGCAGATGAAATAATGCGATCTTCTGAGGGCCTTAGCAATAAGCGTAAGGATCAGGATAGCGAAAATAATTAGGTATATATAAATGCAGTTTGTGCCTAATGAGTACGTCGATTTTAACAGTCGCACGATACTTTGAAAGGAAGTGATTCCGTGAACGGCAGTTCAGAACAGGATATAATCGACCGTCCGAGCACCGAGCAGCTCAAAACGGAATATAATAGGGTAATATATAACAAAAAATTCAGGCGCGTTATGCGCAGTACGGTATACATACTCATTGTCGTTGCGGCGATCGCTGTTCTTGTGGCGACACTTTTTATGCCCGTGCTTCAGATATACGGTTCTTCAATGGCGCCGACGCTTGACGAAGGAGATATAGTGATCTCCTTGAAATATACGGATTTTGATCCGGGCGATCTTATGGTGTTTTACATAGGAAACAAAATATTAGTCAAACGGTATATCGCAGGACCGGGACAATGGGTAAACATTGATGAAAAAGGGAATGTTTTTGTTGACGGTAAATTGCTTGACGAGCCTTACGTACAGCAAAAGGCTCTCGGTGATTGTAATATAGAGCTTCCGTATCAGGTTCCGGAAAACAGAGTATTTTGTATGGGCGACCACAGAACGACGTCGGTAGATTCACGCAATACCGCTGTCGGCTGCATTGAATCGGATCAGCTCGTCGGTAAGATAGTGTTCAGAGTATGGCCGCTGAATAAAATAGGACCTGTAAATTAAACGGTCTTTTGGCTCATCGCATTTAATAATAAACGAAGGAGGATAAAGCGATGCAAAGTAAAGCATTGGAACGAATAACTGAATATTCAGCTCAGCACCGCCGCAGAAAGCGCTGGAGAAGCGTTCTTACCGTAATGGCGTCTGTGGTCGTATTCGTTACAACGTACGTTCTTATCCTTCCTGCTATAACGATGGACAACGATCCAAGCTGTAACGTTGCAGAGCATACTCATACGGACGAATGCTACGGATATCCAACGGTGCTCAACTGTACAGACCGCACGCGCACCGGAGAACAAGATACGTTATACATTCATACGCATTCAGATAAGTGCTATGCTTCCGGAAAGCTTGTGTGTACGATGAACGAGCTGCAAGAGCATATCCATACAGACGATTGCTACGCACTTGACGATGATCTTCAAAATTACGTAGCCGTATGCGGCAAGGATCAGATAACCGAACATACCCACACGAACGAATGTTATGATGACACAGGCATTATATGCGGTAAGGTGCAGGCTGTAAAGCACGTGCATACCGATGATTGCTTCGTTTTGTCGGATGCAGAAAAGGTAATAACCTGCAAACTGCAGGAGCATACCCACCACGAAATAGCGTGCTATGCAGATCTGACGGCAGACGTCGAAACGAGCGCCGATTGGCAAAAATCGCTTAAGGACGTTGAATTTTGCGGTGAATGGCACAGAGACGTTTTAGCCGTTGCCAAGTCCCAGATAGGATACTCTGAAAGCAGCAGAAACGTCATTTGCGATGAAAACGGCAGACTGCAGGGATATACGAGATACGGCGAATGGTACGGCGAGCCGTACGGAGAATGGTCTGCAATGTTTGTATCATTCTGCCTTGAACACGCAGGTGTTGAGAAAATGCCGTACGGCAGCGATTGCAACGATTGGATGCTTGCCCTTTCGGACAAAGGGTGTGACCTTTACCGCAAGGCAGGCGAGCATATACCGAGCGCCGGCGAAATAGTATTCCTTGATAAAGACAAGGATTCACGCGCGGACAGCGTCGGAATAATTGCCGAGATCATTCCTCAGATAGAATCGCAGGCAGCAAAGCTCAAGGTAATACAGGGCGATGCGTCAAGCAAGGTACAGTACGTTATATATGAATATACGTCTGAGTCGGTGATCGGATATTCCGTTCTGCCTGATGGCAATTATAAAGAGCAGACTGTCACAGCACAGATATACACGGACGGTACATACCGAAATCCCCTTGAATCAGATACTACCGTTATTACGGTAAGCGGTATTTTGCCGAAAAACGCATCTGTATACGCATATCCGATGAATACACAGAATGATGATGAGATATGCGCGTACGACATAACGGTATTCGACAGTGACGGAAACGTATTCAACGCGCTTGACGGTGAAAGCCTCGACGTACGGATACTGTCGGATAAATTGAAAAACAGTGCTTTTGATGACGGCACTCATCCCGAGGTATATTACGTAGCGGAAAACGGCACAGAGGAGAGAATGCCGACTGAATATACCGAAGACGGTATCGAATTCAAAACGGATCACTTTTCGCTCTACGCCGTGCGTGCCGTACAAGAAGCATCCGCCGCAAGCTACAACGATTTAGTAAATCGGATAAACAATAACGCTAAATATATACGGTTGACGAAGTCATTTACGGTCGGCTCAGCTATAAATATCGACTGGGGCAAAGATGTTATCGTAGACCTTAACGGAAAAACGATATCATCAGGAGCATCGAACACCGTATTCAATGTCAACGGCGGTCAGCTCACGGTGCTTGATTCCACACAGCCGCAGGCAAGCGTACAAAAGCAGACTTTGAGTAAAATGACGTACGGTAATACGGCAAGTCTTTCCGTATCCGGTGAAAGAGCAACGCTTACATACTACGTTACACGTTCTGAAGTAACGAACACGCAAACGGGCTCGACTGTTGAGACTTTATATAAGTATACGGTAAGTACGTCAGGTACTATAAAGGGCTCCTCACAGCCTATCATCACAGTCAACGGCGGTACGTTCAATCTTCAGAGCGGTATGCTCAGAAGCGGAACGAACAGAGCTGTATATCAAAGCTATTCGGGCGGTACGATAAATCTTTCGGGCGGATATATCTGCGGATTTGAAAGATCGTATAACACAGGATGGCTAAATCAGGACGAATTCGGCGGTGCTGTATACAGTGCCAGCGGCACGCTCAATATATCAGACGATGCGGTAATAGCCGCTAACAAAGCAGGCTGCGGCGGCGGTGTCGCTGTTATGGGTCAGAATAAGCTCAATATCAGCGGCGGCATTATCAGTGGAAACGTGGCTTTGTTCAATAACGCAAGCGTGGATCACGCAGGCGGCGGAGGTATTGTTACGTGCGCTCAGACAACGGTTACGATGACCGGCGGATATATCACGAACAACACCGCAAACGGTCAATGCTATCTTGACGGCGGCGGCGGAATATTCATTCGCGACGATTGTAAATTCACAATACGCGGCGGATACGTCACGGGCAACAAGGCTCAGGGCGGCGGCGGCATAAAGACAAGCTCGGGCAACTGGTGTACCTTTACGATGGACGGAGGATTTTTCTCCGGAAATCTCGCAACAGCGGGCGAGGGTGCGGGCATCTGCATAGAGTATAACGGCAGAGGATATATAAATGCAGGTTATATAACGAACAACATTCTTGAAAATACGGAGCACTGGGGCGGCGGCGGAGTATTCTGTGCCGATCAAGCAGTTCTTGAAATAAAGAATATGCTCGCGACTGACAACTCGGCAGGCGGCTTCGGCGGCGGTGTTGCAGGTTGTCCTACAGGTAAGCTTTACTTATATATTGATAAGGGTGCTGCTATCTTCGACAACCACGACGTTGTTGATGAAGACGGAATACATTTCGTATCCGGCGGTACGAAGGACGGCGTTGACTATAAAATATGTAACGAAATGTTCCAAAGATGCGGTCACGCTGATTACTTCTGTGCGTTGATGGGTACGGTTTCGGGCACGATGCTCGGCGGCGGGTCTGCAGGCTGGCACGGAAGTGCTGACTACGTAGAGGTTAATGCAGATAAGGACGACGTCATAGTTTCAAGCGGAATTATGGGACTTGAAGCAAATCCCGACGATGAAGCAAAGCAAAACGCTTATGCGCTTGCAACTGTATATATTAACGGAAACTATTCATACACTCACGGCGGAGCGATAATGTGTAACGGAACTCTCGTGGTAGGTAATCCGTTCGACATAACGCTTCCGACAAAGGTCCAAATAAACGCAAGCAAGGTTCTTTACGAGGGCGGAGGAACGAACGAGCTCTCGCTTAAAGATAATGACTTTGAATTTGAGCTTATTCAGGCGTATCTGAACGGCACAGTCCTTGATAATGCCAAGTGCGCAGAGGACGGCTCGATAAAATTCGATCATCAGATAATACTTGAAGAAAACGGAACGTACGTTTATTACGTGCGTGAGATCCCAAAAACAAATGACAATACTATTTTGTACGACAATACGATATACCGCATTACAATGGAAGTTCAGCTCGATGACGGAGAGATCTATTTCCGTGAATCGAAAAAGTATACTTACAGCATAGTCAGTATGACCGTAGACAAGAGTAATGACGAGGGTGTGAATTGGTCACAGTGTTACAAAACGTCATCGCCGCAGGGCGGAAACGTTACGGTGACGCTTTCGGAAGAATACTCGTTTGTCAATCGCACGATGAAATTTACGACGTTGACTGTCAGAAAAGAATGGCAGGGAACCGTCGGTGCGGATTCTGTCACCGTCACACTCAGACAGAACGGTGCAGACTACAAGACTGTAAAGCTCGACGCATCGAATAACTGGTCGTATACGTGGACCGATCTTCCCGAGGGATATCAGTACACGGTACACGAGCGTTCGATACCGGGGTATACTGCAAGCTATAACGTTTTGCCGGGCAAAGTGTCAAATGTGCAACGTCAGCTCGGAACAGGAACATGGTGGGTTCCCGCCTCGTCACTGAGCAAAGATAATCAGTATATCATTGTAAGTCCCGACGGCAAAAAGGCACTTTGTACGACGCGCGATCACATGGATCTGCCGTTTACCTCAGAAGATACGGTAAACGTCGATATGCAGAACGGTAAGTTTACGCTGAACGGCGTTCAATACAGTATGTGGATACCGTATGACGCAAATATGGACAAAGGAGCGATATACGTTCCGCAGGACAGAAAAAACAACGGCGGTCTTGCTCTTAAGAGCGGAGTCGGAGACTCGTGGCTGCTCACTCAGCCGGCAGAAGGTAAGCCGCTTAAGGGTACAACGGGCATTGATTGGTCATCAAGAATTGAATATATCAACGGATTTCTGATGATTAATAATGAGTTTGATAATCAAATAACGACCCTGAGATCTATCGTTTTTGAAGGTGATAAGTTCACGTCAAGCACATCTCAGGCACCCGTAAATGCGGCAAGATTCCTCGTTCTCGTAAGAGGAAATCCGACGCTTACGGAAACGGTGGTGCACGATGCAGTCGTTGTGATAACAAATCAAGGCTCCCCTGTATACGCATTACCTGAAACAGGCGGAACCGGCTCGTTTGCGTACATTTCTGCAGGCTTGACACTGATAATGATCGGTGCATATCTTTCCTACAGAATAATAAAAAGCAGCAAGGAGGATACAGCTTCCTTCTGATGTCAACACAAATAGGTATTTAAATTTAGTTTATTATAATTTTGAAAGGACTTAAAAAAATGCAGAGTTTTAAAAGGATCAGCGCATTAATTCTTTCGGTAATATTCGTATTTGCTATGATGTTTACCGCCTCAGCGTATGACATCGTTCTCGAAAGCGATGCAACCACACCCACGGAAGGCCACGTATACGATATTTATCAGATATTCAGAGGCACGCTTGCTGAAGGCGTTCTCGTAGATATCAAGTACGGTGCGAACTACTTGCCCGACGGCAAAACAACAGACGATGCAGTTGCTTCTGACGTTATAGATCAGATAGGCGACGATGCACGTGCATTTGCAAAGAAGCTTTTGAATGAGCAGCTTATCACAGGCGAGCCCGTAGCTGTTCTTTCGGCTGAAAATGACTGGACCGCAAAGGATCTTGAGGCAGGCTACTACCTTGTAAACGAACAGTACGGCGAAGATGTTCCCGCAGGTCAGACCATTTCCGCGTATATCGTTAAGGTTCTCGACGATGTTAAAATGACTCCCAAGTCCGGTATAACATCGATCGATAAGATAATCAGCGGCGATAACAACAGCATCGACGGTGACATCACTCTTGACGGTAAGTTTGATAACGTAAGCGTAGGTACGAACGTACAGTTCCTTCTTACAGCTCCCGTTTTGACAAACGCAAAGGATTTCGATTTCTGCTACTTCATTATCAACGATACTCTTTGCCCCGGATTTACGTTCAATAACGATATTTCCGTTACTATCGGCGGAGAACCTGCGGTTCTCAACGAGGATTACACGGTATTCACCGGTGATGAGGCTGACGGATATACGTTCCGCGTAGCGCTTCTTGATGCAAGATCGCACTCAGGACAGGATGTTGAGATTGCATATTCCGCAGAGCTTAACGATAAGGCTGTTATAGGCGAGCTTGACGGTAACCCCAACGAAGCGGATCTCTTTTACTCAAATAACCCCAACTTTGATTATGCAAATACTCACACAGGCGGTAAGCCCTCAATAGGTCAGAACGTGCCCCTCGGTGAGACGGTAAAGGTATACACACGCACTTATACGACTGGTATTAAGGTAGTTAAAGTCGATGAAAACGGTAATGCACTTAAAGGTGCAAAGTTCGAGCTTAAGGGCGAGAACGTAACGAAGGTTATCGTTAAGCGTGAAGTATTCACTGAGTCCGAAAACGGTATATACTGGCTTTTGAATAACGGATTTTACACTAAGGACGCTCCTTTGACAGAGGCTAAATACGTTGTAAAGACCGACAACCGTGACAGCGGCTACGTTCTCGACGGAGAAGCGTACAGAGTAGCAACAAACGATGAGCTTGCTGATGAAAGCG
>JAFYMA010000039.1 GCA_017556845.1 Clostridia bacterium
GTCAAATTCGATACCCTGACCTATACGGATAGGGCCTGAACCGAGAACTATTATCTTTTCTCTGCCTGTTTGCGCCTTGGGACGTGCTTCACATTCCTTGCCGTATACCGAGTAGAAATACGGAGTTTTTGCCGCAAATTCACCTGCGCATGTGTCAACCGTTTTGTATACGGGGTACAGCTTTTCTTCTGTTGATTTGCCGGATATTCTCGCTATCGCCTTATCCGTATAGCCAAGGCGCTTTCCCTGCATATAAAGCTCAGGCTCCAGCGTATCAGCCTTTGCTATCTGCTCTTCGTATTTGACAAGACGGTTGATCTTGTTAATGAAGAATTTGTCGATCTTTGTTATGTCGTTGATCTCATCAACGGAAACGCCGCGGCGCAACGCCTCGTAAACTGCGAAAATTCTGACATCATCTATATCGTGCAGTTTTTTCTTTATATCCTCGCAATCGTCAAGTGCGGGCATGTGTAAGGTGTCAAGAGAAAGCTCCGCGCCTCTTATCGCCTTCATCAAGGCTGATTCAAAGCTGTCGCCTATTGCCATTACCTCGCCCGTTGCTTTCATCTGCGTACCGAGCTTTCTTGAAGCGTAGGGGAATTTGTCAAAGGGCCATTTCGGCATTTTAAGAACTACGTAGTCAACTGTCGGCTCAAAGCAAGCGCAAGTGATTCCTGTAACGTCATTGGGGATTTCATCAAGCGTATAGCCAAGGGCGATCTTCGACGTTACCTTTGCTATCGGATAGCCCGTCGCCTTACTTGCAAGAGCAGAGGAGCGCGAAACTCTGGGGTTTACCTCGATAACGAAATAATCGTCGCTGTACGGATCGAGCGCAAATTGGCAGTTGCATCCGCCTTCTATTTTGAGCGCGGCGATTATATTAAGCGCCGCAGTGCTGAGCATTGTGTATTCCTTGTCGGTAAGCGTGATAGCGGGAGCAACAACTATACTGTCGCCCGTATGCACACCGACGGGGTCTACGTTTTCCATTGAGCAAACCGTGATAACGTTTCCTGCGCCGTCACGCATAACCTCAAATTCGACTTCTTTATATCCGAAGATATATTTTTCAACGAGGATCTGGTGAATGGGTGACATATTAAGACCGTTGTTGGCTGTTATGCGAAGCTGTTCTTCGTTATACGCAACGCCGCCTCCTGCTCCGCCGAGCGTAAAGGCAGGTCTTATGATTACAGGATAGCCTATACGGTTTGCAATTTCAGCGGCTTCATCTACGTCGTGCGTAGTATCGGAGGGGATACAGGGCTGGTTGATCTCGTCCATCGTATCCTTGAAGCGCTGTCTGTCCTCTGCACGAATGATAGCCTCGGCGTTAGTGCCGATAAGTCTTACGTTGTGCTTTTGCAAAAAGCCTTCCTTGTAAAGCTGCATTGCGATCGTAAGTCCCGTCTGGCCGCCGAGACCTGCAAGCAAGCTGTCGGGCTTTTCCTTGAGGATTATTCTTTTGATCGTTTCTGTGTTGAGGGGTTCGAGATATATCTCGCTTGCCATTGAGAAGTCAGTCATGATCGTCGCAGGATTACAGTTTACCAGAACTGCTTCTATACCTTCGGATTTCAACACACGGCAAGCCTGAGCGCCCGCGTAGTCAAATTCCGCTGCCTGACCGATGACGATAGGTCCTGAACCTATTACGAGAACTTTTTTAATACTTAGATCCTTCGGCATAATTCAATCCCTCCCTATCAGTTGTTTCCAAGCATTGAAACGAATCTGTCATATACGAAAGCTGTGTCCGCCGGGGCGGAATTGTCTTGCGGTATAAACTGAACCGAGAAAGACGGGTGGGATAAATATCTTATTCCCTCAACGTCCTTATCGTTTGCGTTTATGAAAGATATGACCGCAACGCTGTCATCTACCGTTTCGGCTGATACCGTGTAGCCGTGGTTTTGATGTGTTATATACGTTTTTTCTCCGTCAAGATCACGTACCGGCAGATTTGCCCCTCTGTGACCCGTCTTCACGGGAGCTGTCTTCATACCGTTTGCAACGGCGAGCAGCTGATGGCCGAGGCCGCACGCAAATATCGGCAGCTTGCCCATTATTTTTTTGATCTCATCTGCCTGCTCTGCATAGTCGACAGGATCTCCCGGACCGTCCGAAAGAATTACGCCGTCGTATCCGCCGTTAAGAATCTCATCTGATTTTGTATTGTAAGGCAGAACGGTAACGTTACAGCGTCTGTCAACGAGTCTTTCAGCAACATCGCGTACAGATCCGTAGCTTATCATTGCAATATTATATTGTGCGGCTTTTGCTTTGAGCGTGTATGCTTCCAAGCAAGCGGTGCCTACCTTTGATACTTTCTTAAATGCTTTTGCCGCATTCAAGGCTTCTTCCGGAGTTTTTGCGATCGCCGCATTCATTGCACCCTCATCTCTGAGCGTGCGCGTGATCTCGCGCGTGTCAACTCCGCAAAGAGCACATACACCTTTGTTATTCAGATAATCCGAAAGCTTGCCCTGGCAGTTATGGTTTGAGGGCTCCTCAACGATCTCCATCGTTACGTATGCCGCAGGGTAAGCGTTTTGTTCATTCATACCCGGAATAATACCGCAAGCACCTGCCAAAGGGAACGTCTGTATTACGATCTGACCGATATTGCAAGGATCGCACAATACGTTGTTGTATCCTACAACACCCGTTGTAAATACTGCTTCGCCCGCAGCATTTTCAATGTCGGTGACAAAGTATCCACTGAAGACTTTGCCGTTTTCGAGAGCAAGATAACCTTTTTTCATAGCTTTAATATCCTTTCGGCATATTATTTCATAAGTAAGACCATAACCGCTTTCTGTGCGTGCAGGCGGTTTTCTGCTTCATCGAATATTTCGTTTGCGTGAGCTTCAAATACATCCGCCGTTATTTCCTCACCCTTGTGAGCAGGCAGACAGTGAAGAACCATAACGCCGTCGTTTGCCTGAGCGCATACGTCTGCGTTTATTTGATATCCCTCAAATGCTATGCGGCGCTTTGCGGCTTCACCCTCCTGACCCATGGATGCCCATACGTCAGTGTAAAGCACGTCAGCACCTTTTGCAGCCTCCATAATATTAGGCGTGCAGGTAAACTTTCCGTTTTTCTCTGCCCATGCGATTATATCACTGTCGGGCTTGTAATTATCGGGGCATGCGATAGCAACCTCCATGCCGCATTTGATACAACCGACGATAAGGGAATTTGCCATATTGTTTCCGTCGCCGATGAACGTCAGCTTTTTGCCTTCAAGGGAGCCCTTGTATTCTCTTATAGTCATAAGATCGGCAAGCACCTGGCAGGGATGTGCGTAATCGGTAAGACCGTTTATTATCGGAATAGAGCCTACGGCAGCCATTTCTTCTACCTCGCTCTGATCGAACGTTCTTATCATTATTCCGTCAAGATATCTTGAAAGCACTCTGATCGTGTCTGCTGTGTCCTCGCCTCTGCCTATCTGAAGATCGTTGGATGAAAGGAACAGTCCCTGACCGCCAAGCTCATACATACCTACCTCAAACGATACTCTCGTACGTGTTGAGGATTTGCGGAATATCATACCGAGCGTTTTTCCCTTAAGGATATGATGCTGAATGCCGTTTTTGCGCTCATACTTGAGCTTGTCTGCAAGATCGAGTATTTCCGTAAACTCAGCAGGGCTGAGATCGGAAAGCTTAAGTAAATGTTTCATATAAAATTTCCTTTATCTATAGAATTTATTTATCTATATTGGCACATATAATATCCATAGCTTTTTCAAGCTCGGCAAAGGATATATTCAGTGCAGGTGTCAGACGGAGCTTGTCCTTTGCGGTAAGCGGTAAAACACCGTCGTTTATGCAGTCAAGACATAACTGCTTTGCATCCTTCGTTGTCTTAACGCCTATAAGCAAGCCCATACCGCTTACGCTTTCGGTGTTTTTGCATTCCTTAAGACGTGAAATCATATATTGGCTTTTCTTTTCAACGTCTGAAAGGAGCTTTTCGTCAATTCTTGATATAATGCTGTACGCGCCCGCTGCACAAACGGGATTTCCGCCGAAGGTCGAGCCGTGCGATGACGGACCGTATGTATTTTCTACCTTTTCACCGAGCAATATTGCGCCTATCGGCAAGCCTCCGCCAAGTCCCTTTGCGGTGGAAACTATGTCGGGCTGAATACCGAAGCGCATATATGCGTAAAGGGCACCGCATCTGCCGTTGCCCGTTTGTACCTCATCTATGCAGAAAAGTATATCTTTTTCTGCACAGAGCTTATATATTTCATTAACATATTCCTTATCAAGCGGCAAAACACCGCCCTCACCCTGAACGAGCTCGACCATAACGGCACAAACGTCATCTGTCATAAGAGCCTTTGTTGCCTCTATGTCGTTTGCGGGAGCGAATACGAAGCCTTCGGTAAAGGGGAAGAAATAGTTATGGAAAACGTCCTGTCCCGTTGCGGAAAGAGTCGTTACCGTTCTTCCGTGGAAGGAGTTGATCAGCGTTACTATCTTATTTCTGCCCGTACCGTATTTATCAAATGAATATTTGCGGGCTGCTTTTATCATCCCCTCGTTTGCTTCAGCACCGGAGTTGGCGAAAAACACCTTTTTCATACCCGTTTTTTCACAAAGCAGCTCTGCCAATTGCACCTGCGGCGCGGTATAGTAAAGATTGGATGCGTGCGCATAGCAGTTGAGCTGAGCTGTAACGGCGTTGACGTATTCCTCGTCACAGTGACCGAATGCCGTTGTAGCTATTCCCGCACCCATATCTATATACGATTTGCCGTCAACGTCATAAACGGTGCTGCCCTTTGCCTTTTCAAATACAACGGGAAATCTGCCGTACGTTGCGGCTATATATTTTTTATCATTTTCTATAATGTTCATTTTAAGTCCTCTTTACGCACAGGGAATTATACGAACATAGTTCCCATACCTTCATCGGTGAGCATTTCAACTATTATTGAATGCGGTACTCTTCCGTCGATGACGAAAACCTTTTCGACACCGCTGTTCACGGCATCGACACAGCACTGTACCTTCGGTATCATACCGCCGGATATTATGCCTTCGTCGAAGAGCTTTGACGCTTCAGATGCCTTTATAACCGGTATCAGAGAGGAAGGATCGTCCTTATCCTTAAGTATACCGCTTATGTCAGTCATTGAAATAAGGCTTGTTGCTTTAAGCGCCGATGCGATCTTCGCTGCCGCAGTGTCGGCGTTTATGTTATAAACGTTGCCCTCGTTATCGCATCCGACGGTGGAAACAACGGGAATATAGCCCTTGTCAAGAACGTCCTGAATAGGTGCTATGTTGACGCTTGTGATCTCGCCTGCATATCCGAGCTCAGCTGATATGGGACGAGCCTGAAGCATATGTCCGTCAATACCCGAAAGACCTATTGCCTTGCCGCCCGTGTTTTCAAGAAGATTTACGAGGCTTTTATTGATCTTGCCTGCTAAAACCATCTGAACGACTTGTGCAGTATCGGCATCCGTTACACGAAGTCCGTTTACAAAACGGCTTTCCATATTCATTTTATTAAGCGTTTCTGTGATCTCCGGACCGCCGCCGTGAACGAGAACTACTCTGACGCCTATGAGCGATAATAAAACGATGTCGCCCATAACAGCTTTTTTGAGATCCTCGTTTATCATAGCATTGCCGCCGTATTTTATTACGACGGTCTTGTTGTAATACTCTTTTATATAGGGCAGAGCAGTGATAAGCACCTCTGCCCTTTGTGAATTGTTTATATCCATTATGTTCTGTAATCTCCGTTTATTTTCACGTAATCGTACGTCAGATCGCAGCCCCATGCCGTAGCAACACCTCTGCCCATATTAAGACAGATGTATATCTGTATTTCGTCCTGCAGAAGTATTTCCTTTGCCTTGTCCTCATCAAAGGGAACGCCGGCGCCGTCCTTACAAACGGCGATCTCGCCCTTGCATGATGCAAAATACACGTCGGTCTTGTCTACGTCTACAGCTTGTCCGCTGTATCCTATCGCACAAAGAACTCGTCCCCAGTTTGCATCTGCGCCGAACATTGCAGCTTTTACGAGTGAGGAGCAAATAACGGATTTTGCAACTACTCTTGCACACTCCTTGTCGGGAGCTGTTGTAACGATACACTCAATGAGCTTCGTTGCACCCTCGCCGTCCTTTGCGATCGCACGGCACAGCTTTTTGGTAACGGCTGCAAGAGCTTTTGTGAATTTTATGTATTCATCGTTCTTTTCGGTTATTTCATCGTTGCCTGCCATACCGTTTGCCATAATGCAAAGCATATCGTTTGTTGATGTGTCACCGTCAACGCTTATCATATTGAAGCTGTCGCAAACGTCGTCGGAAAGAGCCTGCTGCAAAAGTGCAGGGGAAATTGACGCATCAGTAGTTACGAATACGAGCATTGTAGCCATATTGGGATGTATCATGCCCGAGCCCTTTGCAATACCGCCTATGTGGCAGGTCTTACCGCCCAATTCAAATTCGAGTGCGATCTCCTTAAGCGCTATGTCAGTTGTCATGATAGCGTGAGCTGCATCCGTGCTTCCGTCGCTTGAAAGAAGCTTAACAAGGTCGGGCATCGCTTTTTCCATAGGATCTGTGGATAAGGGCTGTCCGATAACGCCCGTTGAAGCAACGATCACGTCGCCTGCGGATATTCCCGTGAACTGCTCTGTCAAAGCACACATTTTTTCAGCGATCTGTATTCCGTCGGCGTTGCATGTGTTGGCGTTTCCGCTATTGCATATTACAGCCTGAGCCATACCGTTTTCAAGATTTTTCTTCGTTACCTTGATAGGAGCGCCTTTAACGAGGTTTTGTGTATATACTGCCGCTGATGCTGCTTTTACATCGCTTACGATCAATGCAAGATCTTTCTTTTCCTTGTTTTTTCTTATTCCGCAATGTATTCCCGCGGCCTTGAAGCCGGTAGCGGCACAAACGCCGCCGGATATATATTTCATCTGGATTCTCTCTTTCTTACAGAACCAGGCCTGCATACTCATCCGTACCCAGAACCAGGTTCATATTTTGTATTGCCGCGCCTGATGCACCCTTACCAAGATTACAGAACAAAGCGGTTATCTGCGGACGGTCATCGTTTCCGCATACGATAATTTGCATACTGTCCTTTCCTGACAGGGCGTTGGCGTATAAAAATCCGTCCTGAGTACCCTTTTCACAAAGGGGCTGTACGGTTATCAAACCGGATGCTGCATAATATTCAGTAAAGTATGCGTGCAATTCGGTAACTGACATTTTCTTTGCCATAAGGCTTTTGTGAAGCGGCACTGTAACTGCCATTCCACTGTAAAAATCACCTACTATAGGATTGAAAACGGGCTCAGCGTCAAGACCGCAAATGACCTTCATTTCGGGCAAATGCTTGTGATGAGCCGTCAATCCGTATTGAGCAGGGGATGAGTATTTGATATCTCTCTGTGCATCCTCGTAAGACGAGATCATACCCTTACCGCCTCCGCTGTAGCCCGTCAGTGAATGACAGCAAAGCGGATAGTCTGCACCTATAATACCGCCCTTTACCAAGGGATATACTATTGAAACGAAGCCCGAAGCGTGACAGCCCGGATTTGCTATTCGCTTACCGTTGACTATTTTGCTTCTGAATTTCTCGCTCAATTCGGGAAATCCGTAAGCCCAGCCGTCTGCGGTTCTGTGAGCTGTTGATGCGTCTATTATGACCGTTTCGGGATTTGTGCAAAGAGCGACCGCCTCCTTTGATGCCGCATCGGGCAAGCAAAGAAACGTAACGTCAGATGCGTTTATTCTTTCAGCTCTCGCAGAGCTATCCTTGCGGAGCTCTTCGGGGATAGTCAACAGATTGATATCGTTCCTTTCGGCAAGACGGGATGCAATACGCAGTCCCGTCGTACCTACTGAGCCGTCTATCAATATATTATACATCGTACTTGTTCTTTTTGTCAACCATTGCTTTAACTTTTAAGGGCAAACCGAACAGATTTATAAAGCCCTCAGCGTCGTACTGGTTGTATACCTCATCCTCGTCGAATGTTGCAATGTCTTCATCGTACAGGGAGTAGGGAGATGTAGTGCCTGCATTTATGATATTGCCCTT
Organism: Clostridia bacterium; assembly: GCA_017556845.1. Classification (GTDB taxonomy): domain Bacteria; phylum Bacillota; class Clostridia; order Oscillospirales; family CAG-272; genus RGIG7213. The sequence goes on from JAFYMA010000039.1 coordinate 8,109, forward strand.
GTACAGCTTCAGCTTAACTGAGCCTGTAACGGTCTTCTGAGTTTCCTCAACGAATGCATCAAGAGCCTCTCTTAAGGGTGTGAACCACTGTCCGTAGTATACGAGCTCTGCGTATTTAGCAGCGATAAGCTCCTTGTAGTGAGTTGTGTCACGGTCAAGGCAAAGCGTTTCAAGAACCTTGTGAGCGCGGTAAAGGATCGTTCCACCGGGTGTTTCGTATACGCCTCTGCTCTTCATACCTACAAGACGGTTTTCAACTATGTCTACAAGACCGATGCCGTTGTCGCCGCCGAGCTTGTTCAGCTTTTCAAGCATAGCAACGGGAGAAAGCTTTTCACCGTTGAGAGCAACGGGTGTACCCTTTTCAAAATCAATTGTTATATATGTGGGAGCGTCGGGAGCCTGCTCGGGTGATACGCCCATTTCAAGAAAGCCGGGCTTATTGTACTGAGGCTCGTTTGCAGGATCCTCAAGATCAAGACCTTCGTGCGACAGATGCCAGAGGTTCTTATCCTTTGAGTAGTTAGTTTCGCGGTTGATCTTCAAGGGAACGTTGTGAGCTTCAGCATAGTCGATCTCCTCGTCACGGGATTTGATATCCCATACACGCCAAGGAGCGATGATGTTCATTTCGGGAGCAAACGCCTTTATCGTAAGCTCAAAACGAACCTGGTCGTTACCCTTACCTGTGCAGCCGTGGCATATGGAGTCGCAGCCCTCAGCCTTTGCGATCTCAACTATTCTCTTTGCGATGATGGGACGTGCGAACGACGTGCCGAGAAGATATTCACCCTCGTATACTGCGCCTGCCTTCATTGTGGGATAAATATAATCTGTGATGAATTCTTCCTTAAGATCTTCGATATAGAGCTTTGAAGCGCCTGTCTTTATAGCTTTTTCTTCAAGTCCGTCAAGCTCTGTTCCTTGTCCAACGTCTGCGGATATAGCTATAACCTCGCAGCCGGGATACGTTTCCTTGAGCCACGGAATGATGATGGAGGTGTCAAGACCGCCCGAATAAGCCAATGCAATTTTTTTGATTTCTTTCTTTGCCATTTTTGTTTTCTCCTTTATGTTATCAATAATTTTAAACTAAATCAGCTTTATTCATCGATGATGAATAATTATACTGTTATTATACACACAAAATGCATAATGTCAATAGATTTTTGAATATTTTTTCTTTTTTATTCAACTTTGATAAAAGAAATGCGTTTGTATTCTTTTATAGGGCACAATGCACAAACTATATATATTAATGTATTATATATAAAGCATATCGAGTAAAGCTATTGCACATGCTGCTTCAACACACGGAACAGCCCGAAGAACAACGCACGGATCGTGTCTGCCGGGAACACTTATCTTCACCTGCTCGCAGGTCTGCATATCAATACTGCTTTGAGGTGCTGATATTGAAGGCGTTGGCTTGAACGCCACGGTGAATACTATGTCGCCGCCTGTACTTATACCGCCGAGAATACCTCCGCAGTTATTTGTTTCCGTCTGTATTTTTCCGTCCTTGAATATAAACGGATCGTTGTTTTCACTGCCCGTCATAGCGGCGCCGTCAAAGCCGGAGCCGAACTGAATACCCTTTACTGCGGGTATTCCGAACATTGCAGATGATATTTTGCTTTCTATTCCGTCCCACATAGGACCGCCTATACCACCCTTGAAGCCTCTGACCGTGCATTGAACTATCCCGCCAACGCTGTCGCCCTTTGCCTTGGCCTGCAAAATACGTTCCTTCATTGCGACGTCATCATCCCACACGCCGCCTATCATTATAGGCTTTGCGGAAATTTCAACGCCGCTTTCAGCAAGTATCTGTATACATACGGCACCTGCAAAGCACAAAGGAGCTGTCATTCGTCCGGAAAATGATCCGCCTCCCGTAGGATCGTAATCTTTTCCGTATTTAAGGTAAGCCGCATAATCGGCATGTCCCGGGCGAGGTGTATATCTTATTGATGAATAATCCGTGCTTCTCTTATTTTCATTTTTTATGTATGCTACTATATCAGCGCCTGTCGTGATTCCGTTTTCAATTCCCGATGTGACGATCGGGAAGTCCTTTTCAAGACGGGGAGTAGAATAAGGGTCTTTTCCCGGGGCGCGTCGTGCCATAAATTGCAGTATTCCATCGAAGTCTATGGCGTGACCTTTCGTAATACCCTTGAGTATTACGTCCAATTGCTCGGAATGAGATGCGCCGAATATATCAACTGATACCTTTTCACCAAATCTCATTTATCTTTCCTCCAAGCCTTGCGTAATCCGACCAGAAATCACGGTATGATTTATTCACTGCTTCGGCACCGTTGACTGTAACGGCGCCGGTGCAATTTATTGCACATATCGCAGCTGACATTGCTATTCTGTGATCGTTACACGAATTTACAGTACCGCCGTTCAGCTTTTCCTTGCCGTGTATAATAAAGCCGTCATCGGTGAGCTTTATATCTGCACCGAGAGCAAAAAGCATATCGTAAACGGTTTTCAATCTGTCGCTTTCCTTTATACGCAGTCTTTCCGCACCTGTTATGATGCTTGTTCCGTTTGCAGTTGCGGCGGCTACTGCCAGAGGCGGTACGATGTCAGGAGTGTTCTGAGCGTTGAAGGTAAAGCCGTTCAAGCGTTTAAAGCTCGGTATCAGGGTGTTGTCCTCATATCTGAATTCTGCACCTGCAGAGCGTAATATTTCGAGTGTCGCGCTGTCGCCCTGGAAAGAATTGCTTTGCAGTCCCTCAACGGATATTCCCGCACACAGCCAGAACGCCGCGTTTGACCAATCGCCCTCTATTTCGTATTTACCCGGTGATACGTACTTGCCCTTTTCTACCGTATATACGCCGTTTTCCTCGTGAACGTCAATTCCGAAATCACGCATGACCTTTACGGTCAGATCAACGTACGGCTTTGACTGAAGCTCGCCGTTTATATGTATTCTGCACACCTCGTTCGTGAGTGGGGAAGCGAGCAGTACGCCCGTAATATATTGCGAGCTTACGTTTCCGTCAAAATAGAAATCACCGCCCGAAAGCTTTCCGCTTGCGGTAAGCGGCAGCTTGTCTTCGTCAAATCTGCCGTTATGCTCACGTAATTGAAATAAAAGCTCTCCAATCGGTCGTTCGGGCAATCTGCCGTATCCGCTCACCGTTACCTCAGCACCCATAGCGGAGATCACGGGTAGCATAAAGCGAAGCGTGGAGCCGCTTTCTCTGCAGCATATCTTTCCGCCGCTTTTGTAATTTTTTGACGGATTTACAACAATGTGTCCGTCCTGTGTAATGTCTGCTCCGAGATCGGAAAGCACGCTGACTGTTGCGTCAATATCCTCTCCGCACGATGAAATATCTATTACGGTGCTGTTGCCCTCGTCGCACAGCGCGGCGCAGATCAATGCTCTGTGTGCGTGTGATTTTGACGGCAGCGCCTTTATACATCCGCTTAATTTTGTTGGTGTTATCGTTGCTTTCATTGTGATTTTACGGCGATATGAAATCTGCCATATCCTTTTTGTCTATTTCGTGTAAAAAGCAATTTCCCATATCCTTTATCAGAACGAGATTCAGCTTGTCGCCCTTTGCTTTTTTGTCACGCATGGCAACCGATGATATGTCGGAATATGAAAAATCCGTATCTGTCGGCAAGCCGTTTTCTTCTAACGCTTTTATTATTTCTTCCGCTGTTTTTTCAGAGCAGAAGCCGTGCTTTGCACACGCTCTTGCTATAATTCCCATACCCGATGCAACGGCATATCCGTGCGGTATGGTATACTGTGAAAGAGCCTCTATTCCGTGCGCAACCGTATGACCTAAATTAAGAAGCTGGCGTCTGCCTGTGTCAAATTCGTCCTCGTTGACGATTTCTGCTTTTACCGAAACGCAGTCGCTGACAACGTCAATAATATCTTTGTTGAGATCAATATTTGCTAAAACGGCGTATTTTATAACTTCTGCCATTCCCGATGCGTACATTTCCTGCGGCAACGTATCAAGAGATGAAACGTCGCATATCACACGCATAGGCTGGTGGAACGAGCCTGCAAGGTTTTTTCCCGCTTTAAGATCTATTGCACATTTTCCGCCTACGCTGCTGTCCACCATAGCAAGCAGCGTTGTAGGTACCTGCACGTAATTAATGCCGCGCATATATACCGATGCGGCAAAGCCTGTTATGTCGCCTACGACACCGCCGCCCAAGGCTACAAGAACGTCGCTTCTTGTGAAATTGTTATCTGCTAAAAATTCTAAAATATCTGATAAGACGTTTATATTTTTTGATTCTTCACCGTTTGGAAAAACGAATTTATATGCATCGCTTAAGCCGAGCTTTTCATAATATAACTTGTCAACCGCATCATCGGTTA
>JAFYMA010000040.1 GCA_017556845.1 Clostridia bacterium
ATTTTTCACCCTTGAATGATATAAATCTATAGCTGTGCAGTATTTGAAAGAACTTACTGAGTCTATCGTATAGCGGCTCAGCCTTTTCGCCGAAATGCTCCTTAACTGTAATTCCAATTGCAGTTATATCAGATACGCCGTCAATATTCTGCCACACGAAGCTTCCGAATTCGTCCAGATGCACATAGCTTATCTTCGGTCTTTTAAACAGCTTTTGTGCAACACGGTTAAAAAAGCCCTTATTCTCTATGCTTAATGTGACGATTCCCTTTTCATCTGCCTCAAAAGCAAGCAGCGTAGATCTTACAGGAACATTTTCAAGATAGTTCCGTTGCGTTTTTTTATTCTTCGTCATCGCTGTTCGAACGCTTTTTCCAAAGTGAGAAAGCTAAAACGCAAAGCACGATACCTGCAAATACCACAAGGCTGAGAATGTTTCCGACCGCTGTAGGAACTTTTATAAAGCCGGAGAGGTCTATTGCCTTGTCTATTCCGATTATAGCAAACAATGCAAGCAAAATACCGACAAGGCCCTCACCTGCAATCATACCGGAGCAGAAGAGTATACCGTCGTTGACTATTGCCTTCTTCTGTGATTCCTTCCTCTTGAGCTTATCCATAGCCAATCTTACAAGGCCGCCTACCATTATGCAGGCATTAAGGTGAACGGGCAGATAAATACCGATTGCAAACGGAAGCACGGGTATTCCGAGTATTTCAGCGGTTATACCGAGGAATATACCGATTATAACAAGTCCCCAAGGAAGATTTCCTTCCATAACACCCTCAACGATCATCTTCATGAGCGTAGCCTGAGGAGCAGCAAGCTGCTGTGAGCCAAAGCCCCAAGCAGAATCGAGAAGATACAGCGTACCGCCGATAGCCAAAGCAGAAGCAATAACGCCGATTATCTCGCCGTATTGCTGTTTTTTCGGCGTTGAACCAAGCAAAAAGCCTGTCTTAAGGTCTTGTGAAGTATCGCCGGAAATAGCAGCTACAATACAAATTATAGAGCCTATAGCAATTGCGCTCTGCATGCCCGTAGCACCGATCGTGCCCGTGAATTTCAAGACAAGTGTTGAAACGAGCAATGTAGCTATTGCCATACCTGAAACAGGGTTGTTACTGCTTCCGACAAGACCTACCATACGGGAAGAAACCGTAGCAAAGAAAAATCCGAATATAACAACGATAATAGCACCTACGAGCGATACGGGAATTGCGGGAACGAGCCATACTGCGAGCGTCAGAACAAGAATAGCTATAAGAACTATCTTTATGTTTATGTCCTGCTCGGTACGCAGGCTTCCTGCGCTGACTCCGCTTCCTTTAACACCTTTAATTGCGCCAACAAATGTACGTATGATAAGAGGCAGTGACTTTATAAGGCTTATTATACCGCCTGCAGCCAAAGCACCTGCGCCTATGTAGCGCACATAGTTGCTCCATATTGCACTTGCCCCGCCGTTAGCGAAAAGCTCAGATATCGGAACATCGCTCGGATACATTACCATATCTCCGCCGAACAGTACGATAAGCGGAATAATTACAAGCCAGCTGAGAACTCCGCCTGAAAACATATAAGATGATATTTTCGGACCGCATATATATCCAACGCTCATTACGGCAGGATATATCTGTGTGCCGATAGCACCCGAAAAGCCCTTTACGGTAAATGTAATTTCGCCCGCAACAAGCTTGAGTCCGTCAATTATGAACTTAAAGAGTGCGGAAATACCCATACCTGCAAATACGGTAGACGCATTTGCTCCGCCCTTTTCGCCTGCGAGCAAAACCTCACTGCACGCCGTTCCCTCAGGATACGGCAGAATACCGTGCTCTTTGACGATCAAAGCGTTTCTTAACGGAACCATAAAGAATACACCGAGAAGTCCGCCTATTGCAGCTATCAAAGTGATCTCTATTATATCGGGCTTTTCCATGATCCCGTCCTTTGCCCACAAAAACAATGCAGGCAATGTGAAGATGGCTCCGGCTGCAACGGATTCACCGGCAGAGCCGATCGTCTGAACGATGTTGCTTTCGAGAATTGAGTTTTTACGCATCAACACTCTTATTACGCCCATTGAAATAACAGCCGCAGGGATAGATGCTGACACCGTCATACCGACACGCAAGCCGAGATATGCGTTAGCCGCACCGAAGATGACTGCCAGAAAAATACCCATGATAACAGAAGTTACCGTTATTTCGGGAGTGATCCTCTCGGCAGGTATATACGGTTTGAAATTTTTGTTGTCTTCCATTTATATTTTTTTACCTTTCAAATTTATTACACCTTATAAAAGAAGGTGTATTTACCCGATCCTACTGCAAATCCCTTCGGATGCTGGGTAACCTTGACGCCATTTGTTACAAGCGTTGTTTTTTCAACGTCAAGAACGATGTACGCCTTTGTGTTTACAGGCACGGTAACGTCAAGAACGTATCCGTCGTCTATCTGAGTCCAGGACGATACGATAGTGCCGTTGATGCTTTCATACTTAACATCTGAATACGTCAGTCTGTTTGTAAAGTACGGTTTTACGAAAAACTCCTTAAAGCCGGGCTTCGCGGGCTTGATACCGCCCATATACGAATACATCCATTCAACGACAGAGCCTAACGAATAATGGTTGAAGGAGTTCATTCCCGCATCACCGAAGCCGTTTTCTTTCGTATACGAATTCCATCTTTCCCAGATCGTAGTAGCACCGTTCTTTATAGAATAGCCCCACGAAGGATACGTATCGTTAAGCAACAGTCTGTATGCAATATCGCTGTAGCCGAATTCACAAAGCATCGGCAAAAGGTACGATACACCTACAAATCCCGTAGAAAGATGATAATCCTTTCTTTCTATCGTGCGAACAAGATGCTTTGCGGCACGTGCACGAAGACTTTCGGGGAGCAGCTTCATTTTAAGAGCGAGGAGATAGCAGCATTGTGTATCGCCCTTGATCACGCCGTCATCATCCATATACTCATCACGCCACGCCTTGCTTATCTGCTCAAACATACCGGCATAATATTTTCTTTCGTATTCCTTTTCAAGAATAGCGGATATTTTGAACATTATATAAGCATCGTATGCAAAATATGCGGTTGCGAGAACGTCCTTCGGGGTATCATCATCGATCGACAGCCAGTCGCCGTATCCGAAATCGGGTCTTATCAGGTTGTTCGTTGTACCGAGAAGACACTTGAAATAGCTTTCCATAGCGTCGTAGTACTTGTAAAGAATATTCTCATCGCCGTACATCTGGTATACGGTATAGGGCATAACGAACATAACGTCACCCCAAGCGGCATTTGCGTTACCGACAAGATCGTTTCCTACGCCCTTATCGAACTTAACGTGAGGAACAACGTCAGTAACCGCGCCGTTGGGCTTTTGTGATTCCACTATGTCCTCACCATATTTATCGTAAAAGCCGTAGCAATCCATATTGTAGCAAGCACTGCGGCAGAACACCTGTGCATCACCCGTCCAGCCCATACGCTCATCACGCTGAGGGCAGTCGGTCGGAACACCTACAAAGTTACCCATCTGTCCCCAAAGAGCATTTGAAAACAGTTGGTTTACCATAGGATCAGAGGTCTGAATATAACCCGTTCTCTGACAAGCAGAATACATTACGCAGCCCGTTATGTCCTCTGCCTTGGGCATATATGATAAGCCGGTTATTTCGATATATCTGAAGCCGTGGAATGTAAAATGCGGACGGAATGTTTCACCGTTTTCATCACCCTTGAGAATATACGTATCCGTCTGCAATGCGGATCTTAAGTTAGTTGTGTAAAGCGTTCCGTCAAGATTGAGCATTTCACCAAAGCGGAATGTGAGCTTATCGCCTGCATTTCCTTTCACCTTGACCTGTGCGACACCGACCATATTCTGACCCATATCAACAATATACGAGCCGTTTTTATCCTCGTTTACGCTGATTGCGTCTATCGTTTTCATAACCTTGACCTGAGGACCTACGGACGCCTTTAATCTTGTGCCGCTTACTCTCGGCGGGTATACGTCTATAACGGAGCACCAGTCAGAGTCGTCATAGCCGCAATCACACCAGCCATCCTTTTCAAGTCTTGCATCGTAATATTCACCCGTCTGGTTATCTGTGTAAAGAATAGCACCCGTGCTTCCCTTCCAGCTGCCGTCGGTTACGATAACATCCTGCGATCCGTCATCGTAAAATATGGTAAGGTTCATCATAAAGCCGAGAGGTGCATCACCGTACTGATTTCTTCCGACTATTGCTATATTTCCGGAAAACCATCCGTCACCTACAAGAGCACCGATAACGTTTTCACCCTGCTTGATCTTATCTGTAAGATCATAATACTGATACTAAATACTCTTCGTATAATCTGTCCATTCGGGAGCAAG
>JAFYMA010000041.1 GCA_017556845.1 Clostridia bacterium
AAGTCAAGCTTGCAAACAAGCGGAGATGCTCCTTCAACCGATGCATTTTATGATAAAATATTTTCCGTTCGCGGAATTGAATTTACCGCTGTTAGTTTCGTCGGCTTGAATTATGCGGCGTTTGCATATGACGATACGGTAAACGGCATAATATACCGCTATGAATACGGATATAACGGTGACGGTATCATCAAAGAAATGGCACTTACGAAATATATTGATATGACAAAAATGAGCGAGCAGGAAAAAAACGGGCTTTCGGAAGAAATGAACGGGCTTTTTCAAACGTATATGATGTCAGGATGCGAGGGCATGGATTTTATTTTCGGTGATGAATACTATGAGCTTCAAATGCGCATAAGAGATCTTGAAAACGAATACAGACTCGAAGCCTTGATATCCGTCGGAATAATTGGCGAAAACGATTCGTTTGTATTCAGCGAAAGACAGTCACAGCTTTTATCCTGCGGATACGTACAGAAATAGAATTTATCAATCAAAGAACGGTAACAGAAAGATCCGATATGGAAATGCCATATCGGATCTTTTGTGCTGTTTTGTTAGATGTCCGCTTCAACGTATACGGGATGATGGTCGGACGGAAAGTCGCCGTTTATCTTCTCATTACATACCTTATATACGGTGCAGGGGAGTGAATCTGACGTGAATACGAAATCTATTATCATACTGTCGCGTCCGTAATTTGTAAAGGTATAGCTTTGAATTGCATCCTTTACCTGCTTATATGCATCGGTAAGACCTGCGTTTTCTATCGTCTTGTACGGAACGGATCCAAAGCCCGTATTCATATCGCCGGTAACTATCAAGGGACGGTCTGAAATGGGAGATACGAACTTGGCGAGTATTTCCGCCTGCGATATTCGAGCCTGCTCACCTATGTGGTCAAAATGAGTGTTTACGTGCGTAAGCTCTGTCCCGTCGCTTTTCCTTTTGAGCGTCACGAATGTGTATATTCTGTTCAAGGATGAATCGGGATGCTTTGAAACTACGTTCGGTGTGTGCGAAAGCCAGCGTGTTCCGCTGTCTGTAAGATCAAATACGGATTTCTTGTAAAATATGGGATTGTGTTCGCTGTTGCTGTTTCCGTCTCTGCCGTCGCCTGCAAAGCCGTAGGTGTCGCAAAGAGCGTTTTTCAGTGCGTCCATCCAATACGCATCTGCCTCTTGAAATCCGATGGTATCGGGTGTGTATTTTTTTATCATCTGTATTACGCGCTCGCGTCTTTCATCGCTTTTGCCGCCTACCCACAGATTAAACGTCATAATTCTCATTTTTGCTCCTCCTTATGAAACGGCACAGAGCCGTTATGTAATCTTATTACGGTCATATAGTTCCGAACGATGCTTTCAGGTTGATCGGACAGCTTGTTTTTTACCCAATATACAACGGTTTGTGCAAATGACGATGACAGAAAGTCTATAAGATAATCAAGCGGTACGTCACCGTTCAGCTCTTGCGAATGCAAACGGAAAAGCGATGAAAGGTTGTTTTTGAAATATCTTAAAAACAACTCGCTGTGATGGGCAATAAGTATTTTTGCCGTATCAGCGTGGCTGAATTTGACGTGGTACAGAATGTGCGTCAGCTCTGATACAATGTCATGGTCACAGTGAGAAAAATCGTGTGTTTTTTCACACAATATCTGTTCCTTGCTCATAACGTGGTCAAACGTTTCCTCGCACAGTGCGTATACAAGATCGTCCTTCGTTTCAAAGTGGGAATAGAACGTGCTTCTTCCGACGTCTGCCTTTTCTATTATGTTCTGCACGGTAATACTTTCATACGGCATTTTTATAAGCAATTCGCTGAATGCGCTGACTATTGCTTTGTGAGTTTTGTTTTTTCGCCTGTCCATAATGACTCCGATTTTTTAATGCTTGAGGCAATTATACATCAATTTTGTCAGCAGGTCAAGAGAAAAAAGGAAAAACTGCTTGAAATAAAATACAAAACAGCGAAGGAACGCTTGTGATCCTTCGCTGCTTTAATTCTCATTTATCTTTTCAAAATTATCTTTGTGAGCTCAACGGGCTCTACTATCTTGCCGTCCTTATATACACGCATATTGCCTGATGCGATCTCGTCTATGAGAATAACTCTGCCGTTGTTGTAGCCGAATTCGAATTTGATATCCCACAGATCAAGTCCCATTTTCTTAAGATCATCAGCAACGAGCTTCGTTATTTTCAACGTCTGATCCTTCATGCTCGCAAACATTTCCTCGGTCATAACGCCCAAAGCGGCAAGTCCCTCACACGTAACGAGCGGGTCGCCCTTTTCGTCGTTTTTAAAGGTGCATTCAACGTATCCACCCTCAAGCGGTGTTCCGTCCTTTATGTACTCGCCGTATCTGCGTATGAAGCTGCCTGTCGCAACGAGACGGCAGATGACCTCAAGACCGTGTCCGAATACCGTAGCGGGAAGAACCTCCATCGTGGCGTTTTCAATGTCCGCACTTACGTAATGCGTTTCAATTCCTGCCTGCTTGAGCAATTCAAAATAGTGTATTGATGTTTCAAGGTTTGCCTTGCCGATGCCCTCGATAGTAAGACCTACCGTGTTTTCACCGGGATCGAATACGCCGTCCTTGCCCGTACAATCGTCCTTGAATTTGAGCATAACATTTCCGTTGTCAAGGGAATAAACGTCTTTTGTTTTACCTTCGTAAATCTTTTTCATAACTAACTCCTTTGCAGTGAAATTATTACGCAGAATATTCTATCACAAATATATTGATTTGTATAGTATTTTTTTAAAAAAAATCGCTTTTTTTTAAAAAATATCGTCTGATGCTGAAAAAATGAAAAACAAATTTGCTTTTTATTATAATAAAAATTATATTAATACTTGACAAAACGAAAAATGTGTGGTATAATACACCAAGATCAATAGTAATGGAGGTGCTGAGAAAAACGGCACCTCCAGATTTTTTGTGACGAAGGGATAATATGAAAAGTAAGAAAAGTATAATTCAGACAGTCACTGAGCTTGCAAGCCCCCTTGCAGAAGAGCAGGGATATATCCTTTGGGATATAGAATACGTAAAAGAGGGCGGAAAGCAGGTGCTTCGCTTTACGATCGATAAAGAGGGCGGAGTGGGCATTGAGGATTGTGAACGCTTCCACAGAGCGTTTGAGCTTCTTATCGACGAGGCAGATCCGATAGAGGATGCATATACTCTTGAGGTATCCTCCCCGGGCATTGAAAGAGACCTGAAATACAACTGGCATTTTCAGGCAGCTATCGGTGAGATGGTTCAGATAAAGCTGTATAAGCCGATCGACAATCAGAAGGTATTCGTAGGTGAGCTTCTTTCTTATGCGGATACTGCGGAATTGATGTGCGGAGAAAAGAAGCTGTCAATACCGGTAACGGAAATAGCAAAGGCAAATATTTATTTCGACTTTACCACTATATAAAAATATTTTTCAGGAGGACATCGGAAAAAGATGGCGAAAACAAAAGAAAACGCGGCGCTTTTTGATGCGCTCGACGATCTTCAGAGAGAAAGAGGAATATCAAAGGAGTATATGCTCACAAAGCTTGAAGCGGCTTTGGTAAGTGCTTATAAAAAGGCGTACTCCAACAGCACGAACGTAAAGGTAGTGCTCGATCCGGAAAAGAAGGAATGTAAGCTCGTAAAGCTTATGTCCGTAGTAGAAACGGTAACTGACCCTTATACCGAAATATCACTTGAAGATGCAAAGAGCATCAGCCGCCGCAATAAGCTCGGCACCGTTATCGAAATAGAGGTCAAGACGAAGGACTTCAGCCGTATTCAGGCACACGCTGCAAAGCAGGTAATAGTGCAGGGAATAAAGGAAGCTGAAAACGAAATGCGCTCACGCGAGTATGCAAGCAAGAAGGAAGAAATAATGACGTCTACCGTCGTTGCAGTGCTTGCAAGCGGTGTTGTTATCGTTAACACCGGCACAAGCGAGGTCGCTTTGACGAAGGATAACCAGATACCCAACGAGGAGTTTAAGGTCGGCGATATAATCAAGGTGTTCGTTTCCGAGGTAAATCAGGATATAAAGCCCGCAGAGCAGACAGAGGAGAAAAAGGCACCTCGTCCCCGTCTGGTTACTCTTTCCCGTACACATCCCGGACTTGTTAAAAGACTGTTTGAGCTTGAGGTTCCCGAAATTGCAGACGGTACTGTAATAATCAAGAACATCAGCCGTGAGGCA
>JAFYMA010000042.1 GCA_017556845.1 Clostridia bacterium
CGTTAATGGCTCTTTCTTGCTTCACATCCTGCGGTGATGACAGCGGCGACAAGGCGACTGCTAATCCTGCGGCTACCGTTGAAGTAGGGGATTCCTATTACGTTCCTGAAAACAAGTATAACGGCGAGGATTTCACGATCATCACGAACACAGATGACGGCGAATGGACTTGTAACGACTTTTTCCAGGAAGAAGACAGTGACGAAAACGTTGTTTTGTCTGCTACGTACGCCCGCCAGAAGCTGATAGAAGAGACCTTCGGCGTTAAGATCCGTGTTGTTGACGGACTTACAAGAGGCGACATCAACACCTTGGTTGAAACTGCAAACAAGGCAGGCACCAAGGACTATGACCTTGTTATAAACGATATCGACCATATGTTCACGCTTGCTCGCGGTGACGGTCTTACAAACCTTGACGATATAGATCACCTTGAGCTTGATTCGTCTGCATGGGATCAGTCAACTCTTGCACAGACGTCTATAGGCGGAAACAACTACTTTGCAACAGGCGAGATCACAACTATTGACAATGACGCTACATGGTGTCTTATGTTCAATAAGCAGGTTGCAAAGAACGTAGGTATCGGTGAAAGCGATGAGCTGCCCAGCATCTACGAGCTTGTTGAAACAAAGAAATGGACACTTGATAAGTTTATCGAATACTGCAACCTTTATCAGTATCTTGATAAGACGGGCGACGGTCTTACTGTTGACGACCAGTTCCCCGTAGCTACTACGATAGACTTCATTACAGGTCTTTTCTACGGTGCAAACAACCGTATAGTTGTTAAGGATGAGGCTGATATTCCTTATCTGCCTGCTCTGAGCGACAATATGGTAAATAAGATCGAAAAGATCATCAGCATTTACTACAAGTCGAATATGATCACATTCGACTGCCACGATTACAAGAGCGTAAACCCTGCATGCCACCTTTTGGCTCAGCAGATGTTTGAAGAAAACAGATCTTTGTTCTATTCTGAGGTTATGCAGTGCGTAACGCGTCTTCGTAATATGGACGTTGACTTCGGTATAGTTCCTATGCCTAAGGCAGACGAAAGCCAGAAGAATTACACAGCACACTCTGTAAACATAGTTACTCACGTTGCAGGCGTTCCGAAGGGAATTTCCTACGATGCTGCAAGACTTGAGCGTTCAGGTATGATCATGCAGGCTCTCGCAGTTGAGGGTGAAAAGATCCTTACACCTGCTTACTATGAAAAGTCCCTCGTTGGTCAGGGTACACGTGACGAGGAATCGTCAACGATGCTTCCCATCATCTTCGCTAACCGTATTGTTGATATCGGATACATAGCTTCCAGCGGCGACGTTTCCTCTATGTGCACATCCGTTGTTACTGTAGTTCAGGGCGGTGAAGGCGGTCAGATGCAGAGATACTGGGCAAGAAACAAGTCCAAGGTTGAAAAGGACCTTGAACAGATAGTTGAACAGTTCGAATCCTTCGGTAACTGATCTTAAAAAAACGGTTGTCAGTCGAAATTTTGCGGCTGACAACCTATTTTTTTACGATAATATATTGACTTTTTACCGTCAATGAAGTATAATATTTCGAATTAATTTGTAATGTGGGTGATAATATGGAGCTGATATATTTAGGAACAGCGGCGGCAGAGGGAATACCGGGAATGTTTTGCCAATGCAGCTTTTGTCAAACCGTCAGAAAAATAGGCGGCAAGGAATACCGATTCAGAAGCGGTGCGCTGATCGACGGTGAATTGATGATAGACTTTTCTCCCGATATCAATATCGCTGCGCAAAAGGCGCAGGTCGATCTTTCTAAAGTGAAAAATATTATTTTTACACATTCACACCACGACCATCTCAATGCAAACGATCTGAAAAACAGAGGAGAGGGATATTGCTATTTCGACGGTCAGAACTATGAAAAGCTTCATACCTACGGTAACCGTACGGTACAAAACGTCATAACTACGGCACTCAAGGGCAATTTTGACAGATATGCCGTTGACTTTACGTATATAAACCGTTTTATGCCGATGCAAATAGGCGCGTATACCGTAACGGCATTGCCGGTTGTACACGGCAGTGAGGATTCGTACATATACCTTATTGAAAATGGCAAAAAGCGTATGCTTTACGCACACGATACGGGAATTATGACAGATGAAGTATTCGACTTTCTCAAGGGCAAAAGATGTGATCTTGTATCACTCGATTGCACGATGGGGTATCAAAGCACCGAAAAGGGTCATATGGGATTTCCCGCAAATATAAAAGTGAAGCAACGGCTTTTGAAAAACGCAACGGCTGATGAAAAGACCGTTTTTGTCTGCCACCATTTCAGCCATAACGGCTTGCGTTCTCCGAACGGTGAGCTTACGTACGATAAATTTTCGGAAATGATAGCGCCGCACGGCTTTATTATGAGCTATGACGGAATGCGTGTTGAAATTTAAGGCAGCTTTGTCTCGGATGTAAATCCGTGAAGAAAACCGTTTACATCGGCGGAGCATACGTCTCCGCCGATTACTTTATTTTTATACACTATCACGTTTGCAAGAACTCTTCCGTTATAGTCGGGATAGTTCGTGATCTCGTAAGTATAACGCATAACGTCCTTGTTTCTGTATTTTTTAAGATCAAGACCTTGCTTTTCCTGCAGGGTATTGTACGACTGATATACCGCATCAAATTCCCCCGGAATAGTTACGGATGCCTCGTCTACGGTATCGGGCTTTACCTTCCATCCGAATTGCGATAAAAATTCTATTCTGTCATCGTTGCTCGATATTTTGTTGTAATTGATCTTTTCATCGTTGACGTAGACCGAGGCGGGCTCGTATTTCGGTATTAACGCAACAAGGGTGATGATTGCGGCGACACTTACGGCGATAATAGCAAAAAAACGTATAGTAGACGCCTTGAATGAATAAATAAACATAATTTTCTCCTTTCGCCTCGTGGGCTTACAATACTGACCGTTACATTATATTCTCAAGCATCGAATGGTATTACTTTATTTTTAACAAATTTGTATTGACAAATCCGCTTTGATTTGATATAATGGCTACAATCAGTCTGCACAGCAGGCAAATAATCGAAAGGAATTTTTAGCATGAAAAAATTCAGAATTTTTAGCGCGATCGTTGCTATCGTTATGGCTTTCTCGCTGTCCGTATCGGCTGCTGAAGCTTTTGTA
>JAFYMA010000043.1 GCA_017556845.1 Clostridia bacterium
ACAAGTATCTCGGTATTGACATGGAGATCGCTGCTCTGCTTGCTGAAAAGCTTGGCAAGGAGTTTGTTATAAAGAATATGGAATTTACGGCAGTTTGCCTTTCCGTAGGACAGCAGAAGTGTGACATCGCTATGGCAGGTCTTACTATCAAGGAAGACAGAAAAGAGCACGTTACATTCTCCGATCCTTACTACACGGCATCACAGAAGCTTATCGTAAGCGGCGACAACACAGAGTTTGACGCTTGCAAGACTAAGGAAGACGTTGAAGCTATCCTTAAAACAAAGACAAAGGACACGAAGATCGGTTATCAGAACGGAACGACAGGCGCTCTGTACGTTAACGGCGATACAAGTGAGGACGGCTGGGGCTTTGTAGCTCTTCCCGTTGAGGGCAAGGGTTATTCAAACGGTGCTCTTGCAGTGCAGGATCTTGCAAACGGTAATATTGATATGGTTATCATCGACTCTGCTCCTGCAAAGTGCATAACAGATTCCATTAACGCAATATCGTAATATAATCAAAATATTATTTCACACAAACACCTCACCTTTTGGTGAGGCGTTTGTGATAGAATGGGTAATTCAATGGGAAATTTCGATAAAAAAGTAGAAGTCTTTATAGAAGAATTCATAGAGCACGACGGATATAAGTGGGTCCTGGAGGGACTCAGAAATACTCTTATAATTGCCGTTATCGGTCTTATTATAGGTATTTGTATAGGAACTCTTATAGCGACCGTGCGTGTTATGCCTAAATACAAGCGTTTGCCGAGAATACTGAACAGCGTGTGCAACGTATACGTTGGCTTTTTCAGAGGAACTCCTATCGTTGTTCAGCTTTTGCTGTTTTACTATGTAATGCTTCCGCTTATCGGCGTTAAAATGACGTCGGTTGCAGTTGCCGTTATCGTATTCGGATTGAATT
The DNA here is from genome assembly GCA_017556845.1 of Clostridia bacterium. GTDB lineage: Bacteria > Bacillota > Clostridia > Oscillospirales > CAG-272 > RGIG7213. The sequence continues at coordinate 928 of JAFYMA010000043.1, forward strand.
CAGGTGCGTACATATCGGAAATAATGCGTGCGGGTATTCTTTCCGTTGACAGCGGTCAGATGGAGGGCGGACGCGCTATGGGTCTGTCATTTTCCGCTACGATGATGATGATAGTCGTACCGCAGGCGATAAAGAATATTCTCCCTACACTCGGTAATGAGTTTATAGTGCTTATAAAGGAAACGTCGGTAGTCAGCTTTGTCGGAGCTACGGACCTTTACGTTGCATTTAACTACATGGGTTCAAATAGCTATGAGTTTATGGTTCCGTATCTCGTAATGGCGCTGATATATATCGTTTTGGTATTCTTCATAAGTATGCTGATAAAAATCATGGAAAGGAGTCTGAGAAAAGGTGATAAAGGTATCCAATCTGTGTAAATCCTTCGGAGAGCTTCAGGTTCTCAAGGATATAAGTATTACTATAAACAAGGGTGAAAAGGTAGTTGTATTAGGCCCGTCAGGTTCGGGAAAAAGTACGTTTTTGCGTTGCCTGAACTGTATGGAGGATCCGACTTCGGGAAGTATCATATTTCACGGCGAGGATCTTGCGGATATGTCCGTTGACATAAACGTCCACCGCCAGAAGATCGGAATGGTTTTTCAGCACTTCAATCTTTTTAATAACAAGACTGTTATCGAAAATATTATGCTTGCACCGATTTACGTAGCAAAGCAAAGAGCAAGAAAAGCCAAAAGAAATAAGTTTTTCGGTAAACCGTACGATGAAAGCGATCTTATTCCGTTTGCTGAAAAGAAAGAGGAAATACGCCAAAGGGCAGAATACCTGCTTAAGCAGGTAAATCTTGAAAGCAAGGCAGATAACTATCCTGCACAGCTTTCCGGCGGTCAGAAGCAGCGTGTTGCTATTGTGAGAGCGCTTTGTATGAATCCCGACGTTATGCTTTTTGACGAGCCTACGTCAGCGCTTGATCCCGAAATGGTCGGTGAGGTGCTTGAGGTTATGAAAAAGCTGGCACTTGACGGCATGACGATGGTCGTGGTCACGCACGAAATGGGATTTGCACGCGAAGTGGCAGACAGAATAGTATTCATCGACGAGGGCAGGATAATCGAAGAGGGAAGTCCTGAGGAGATATTCAATGATCCCAAAAGCGAAAGACTCAAAACGTTTCTTGCAAAGGTACTTTAAAATTCAGTCAATTAAAAACACTTGCATATCGCAATCGACATGCAAGTGTTTTTTGCTGTTTGTAGATCAGGATCAAACTGATTCTATAAGACATACTGCGTGGGCTGCGATGCCCTCACCGCTTCCCGTGAATCCCAGATGCTCTTCAGTTGTTGCCTTCACGTTTACGCACGAGGGGCAAATACCGAGAACGTGAGCGATATTCTTTTTCATCATAGGTATGTGCGGAGCTAATTTAGGCGCTTGGGCAATTACCGTTGCGTCTATATTTACGACCTTAAAGGAGTGCTTTTTTAAAAGCTCTTTTACCTGCTCCAATAACAGCATACTGTATATGCCCTTATATTTTTCGTCGGTATCGGGAAAATGCTTTCCGATATCTCCCTGACCGAGTGCACCTATCAACGCATCGCACACTGCGTGTGTGAGAACGTCTGCATCGGAATGTCCTGCAAGACCGAATGTGCATTCAATATGAACTCCGCCCAGAACCAGCTTTCTGTCTTTGTCCGTGGCGTGTACGTCGTAGCCGTGACCTATTCTGATCATATTACTTCCGCCTTATTTCGTTTCTTCTCTGTGCTTAAGGATTCCTTCTGCAATGCGGATATCAGCGGGCGTTGTTATTTTGATATTTTCATCACCTGTATCGCACAAAAAGACCTTGAAGCCTGCACGTGTAACGAGAGAATTATCATCCGTTGCAGCAAATCCGTCATCCTTTGCAGAATACGCTGCCGCACGGTATATATCAGTACGGAAGATCTGAGGAGTCTGTGCGTGACGCACAGTACTTCTGTCAATATCCTCTCCGCTGATAAAACCGCCCTTGTCCGCTATTTTCATAGTATCCTTGGCACAGCAGCAAGCGCTTGCACCGCCGAAGCGGTAGGCTGACACACATACTTGCTCGATCATTTCGGGCGTTATGAGGCAGCGGGCACCGTCGTGTATGCTGACAAATTCGCTTTGCTTGTCCACGTAAGCAAGACCGTTAAGAACGGATTGCTGACGTGTTGATCCGCCCGATACAACGTGCGTTATTTTTTTGAATTTGTATTTTTTTATTATTTCGCCTATTTCGTCAAATTCGTCCTTGCGGCAAACGAGAATTATCTCGTCAATATACTTGCACTTTTCAAACTGTCTTACAGTCCGTGCAATGATCGGCATCTTGCATACCTCCATAAGCTGCTTTGTCTTATTGGAGTTCATACGCTTGCCTACACCTGCGGCGACGATTATGGCGCTGTTGAAATAGTCGCGTCTGTCTTTACCGAACAGCTTGGTAAGCAGACCTGCCTTTTTCTTGCTCATTCGCTGTAATTGTAGCCTAAAAGAAGTGCTTTCTTGTTAAGCTCTCTCAATTCAGCTTTTGATTCGGGAACGGATGCCGTAAGCTTTTCGGTAAAATAATCGAAATCGAATATTTTTGTCTTGGCAAGAACGTAGCCGAGCATTATAACGTTTGCAAGCTTCGGTGCGTTCATACTGTTTGCAAGCTCTGTTGCGGGAATATAGTATGCGGAAATGTCACTTCTTGTTGATTTTTGCGAAATAAGCGTGCTGTCGGAGAATACACAACCGCCTGCAACTACCTTCGGTTCAAATTTGTCGAACGACGGAGCGTTGAACGCTATAAGAATATCGGGCGTGTTTACGAGCGGCGCACCGATCTCCTCGTCGGATATGATAACGCTGCAGTTACACGTACCGCCTC
>JAFYMA010000044.1 GCA_017556845.1 Clostridia bacterium
CCATCTGCCAGGCTTCAAGCTTGGTGACCGTTTCTGCTGTCGATACGATCATCTTCTGTTCAAAAACCAGCTCGGTTACAAGGAAAACTGCGGTTGAAAGACAGCATCCTCCGAGAAGTGCAAGCTTTTTGAAAAGTCTGATGCAAAGCGGCATTAAAAGCACTCCGACTATGAGGGCGACCGATATCGGGGAATAGGGAATGACGTATTTCGGATAATTTTCCTTTGCAACCGATCCATCGGTTATCATATCTACGACGACACGTACTCCCATTGACAGCGGATAATAAGAGGCGATAAGTAATATAATACACGAAAGTAAGTAATATAGGTTGAATTTTTTGCTTTTCATATTTTCTCCTTTCAGGACGCGTTCGTCAAAAGAGTGAAGAAGACGGCGACAATCAGAATTATAAACGAAATAAGCGAAAATACAGTCAGCTTTTTAAACGAGAGTATGTTTCGTATCCTCCCCGTGAGCTTAGCTCCTCCAAATCCGCTGGAGAATACCGCGGCCGCTTTTCTGCTTTCGATCAGAGTCAGCGCGTATTTCTTTCTGTGTTCTCCGTCCAGCTTTGAAATTACACGTTCGTCACAGGACATTTCAAGATCCGAAAGAAAGAACTTAAGGAACACCCACGAAAACGGATTGAACCAATGAACAGCCGCCGTTATGAACGCAAGCAATCGCAAGAGGTTGTCCCTGCTTTTGATATGAGCGTTTTCGTGGAGGATGATCATATCGATATCGCGATCTCTGTAGGATGCGGGCAGGACGATTTTCGGCTTTGCTATTCCGTAAACGGCAGGTGCGGAGACCTTTTCCGAAAGATAGATATTGCCGTGCAGTAATACGGCGTCCCTGATGTCGCGTATCACCGTAAAATAACAGACAGTCAGTATCAAAAGTATTGTAACGGATATGCAGATCCATATTACGGATGCAATCCCAAATACTTTTTCCAGCAAACCTACCCTGTAAGTGACAGGGAAATAGGTGTCCGCCGCCATAACGCAGTTGGTTATAGAAAATACCACGTCCTTTGCGGGCTGATATACCGTCACGGACTTTGTCGTAAATCTTGAGATCATTGACATCAGGCTGTATTGACTGTTTACGCCAAACGGGACGAGCATGCGTAAAAAGGGAATTGCCCAGAGAAAAACGGCTATCCGTTTCGGTATGAGCTTAATTGAACGTATGAGCATAACGACAAGTCCGGTAATCGACGCGGTTATGCTCATATTTAATATCCAATAGAATATTTCCCGTAACATGATTTACCCTTTATCGATCAGCCTGCGTAATTCTGCTATCTCCTCGTCTGAAAGCGGCTCGTCCTCAATAAGAGCAGAAAACAACGCCTTGCGCGATCCGCCGAAGATCTTTTTGATAAGCGATTCGGCTTCGGATTTCTGTATCTCGTTCTTTGATACAAGAGGGGTACATATAAATCCGGGATCGTCGCGCTTTATGAACCCTTTCGCTTCAAGCTTTTTAATTACCGTGTAGGTGGTGTTTTTGTTCCATCCCACCGTTTCGGCGGCGATAAGGCTTACCTCTTTTGCCGAAACGGGGGCTTTTGCCCAGATTATATCCATTACCTTTACTTCACTGTCAAATAGTTTATCTTTCATAACGCCTCCGTAGACTATTGCTATAGTCTATACTATCACAATAGTCTGCATTTGTCAATATACCGCAATTAAAATATTTTTTGTTGAATAATCAACTTGTTTTCGTTGCGTACTTGCAATCGGAGTGAAAATGTGTTATAATAATCAAGAAATCTATAAAACCCGAAAGGTTGCCGAAGTTATGAACGATATGCGTTTTGATACCCAGGTCACCCCTAATGAAGAAAACACCCCCAAACGTCCGCCTCTTGACAAAAAGGCTTTCAAAAAGAAGTTTAAAAAAGAGGGAAGACGCGTAAGGGGAATTTCGCCTATGGCAGGCGTTTCGCCGTATATAATGGTAGAGCGCAACGATGCGCAGAATTTAATACGCGATACTCTGCGAACCGATAAGATCGACAGGTACATTAAAGAAAAACAACGTCAGGGAATGACCAATTTTTCCATAATGCACTACCTTATGGCGTCGTATATCCGCGCGGTTGCTCAGCGCCCCGCCATCAACCGCTTCATTCGCGGTCAGAAGGTCTATACCAGAGATCATATTGAAATATGTCTGACCATCAAAAAGGAAATGACGCTTGAATCGCCCGATACCGTCGTAAAGGCATTCTTTACTCCCGACGCTACTGCAGAGGACGTCTATTACGAGCTGAACAGGATAATCGAAGAATACCGCAACGATCCGGGCGGAAGCTTTGACAACGCCGCTAAGATAGTTAATTACATACCCGGCGTATTTAAAAAGTTTGTGATCTGGCTTCTCAAGCTGCTCGACTATTTCGGTGGACTTCCCAGATTTTTAACCAAGCTCAGTCCCTTCCACGGCTCGTTTTTCATTACTTCAATGGGCTCACTCGGTATTCCGCCGATATACCATCATCTGTACAATTTCGGAAACGTGCCGATATTCCTTTCCTTCGGCGCAAAGTACCGTCAGAATAGAATCAACGACGACGGCAACGTAGAGCGCCGTTCCTACGTCGATTTTACGGTAGTTATGGATGAACGCATTTGCGACGGATTCTATTTTGCGTCTGCTCTCAAGCTGATGAAGGGTATGGCGAAAAATCCTTGGATACTTGACGAGGTGCCCGAGGTTATTAAAGATATCAGATAATATAAATATGCTTTGTACGGAAAACGGTCTTTTGACCGTTTTCTTCTTTTTTAAATGCTTTACAAAATTTTAAAAATGTGATATAATATAAAATAACTGTAGGCTTTGATCAAAATGCCGATAATCACGTAAAGAAAAGAGGTCGTTTCGGTTGGCAAATCTCAATTTACTCGAAAAGCTCAGCGCGGCAAAACAGCGCTATGAGGCTCTTCTGGAGGAGCTTGCTCTACCCGAAACGGTAAAGGATATATCGCGCTTCAAGGAGCTCGGACGCGAGCAGAAGCGTCTTGCTCCGATAGTTTAAAAATACGATGAA
>JAFYMA010000045.1 GCA_017556845.1 Clostridia bacterium
CCCGTCGGGAATGGGCAGACAGCCTTGTGTAATGGTTGCAGTTCAGGATCCTGAAACGTTAAGACTTCTCAGCAGGCTTAATGCAAGAGTGCTGGGGTCAGAAGGCACAGATCCGTTTTACGGTGCCCCTACCGTTATAGTTGTATTGGCTGATAAGAGCAGTTTTACGTATTTGGAGGACGGCAGTCTTGTTATGGGCAATCTTATGAATGCCGCCCACGCAATAGGAGTTGATTCTTGCTGGATACACAGAGCAAAGGAGACCTTTGAATCAAAAGAGGGAAAGGAGCTTCTCAAAAAGTGGGGCATAAGCGGTGATTATGTCGGAATAGGTAACTGTATTCTCGGATACCGAAGTGGTCCATATCCCACCGCAAGACAAAGAAAAAGCAACTTTATATACCGTATATAATAAAAAATCCGTGGTTTTTAAAAAAATCACGGATTTTTTTCGTAAACCTATTGACAAAACTGTTATAACTGTATATACTGTATATGTACAGTTGAAAGGAGGATATAATGACCGTACTGATTGATAATAAAAGCGGAGTTGCTATATACGAGCAGATATATACTCAGATAAAGAATCAGATAATATCAGGTTCTTTGACTGAAGATGAGCCGCTTCCGTCCATAAGAAATCTTGCAAAAGACCTGCGCATCAGCGTTATAACCACAAAACGAGCTTACGATGAGCTTGAAAAGGACGGATTTATATATACACTTCCCGCCAAGGGATGCTTTGTGTGTCCGAAAAATACAGAGCTGATAAAAGAAGAAAATCTTCGTATGATTGAAGACCATTTCACAAAAAGTGTACAGCTTGCCGTACAAAGCGGTCTTACACGCGGAGAATTGATCGAAATATTTAACTTTGCATTGGAGGAAATGAAATGAATGCAATTGAAGTAAAAAATCTTAACAGAAGGCTCGGAGATTTTTTTGAGCTTACAGATATTGATCTTACGCTGCCGAAGGGATATATAATGGGCCTTATCGGAAGAAACGGTGCAGGAAAGAGCAGCCTTATTAAAGCGATATTAAACGTTATGGATTTCAAAGGACAGATAAATGTTTTAGGAAAGGACGTAGATCTGGTAGACAAAAATAAAATAGGCTTTTACAGCAGTGAATTTACCTTTCCTGAATATCTTTCTGTTAAGAAAATAGAAAATCTCATGAAAAACATATATTCCTATTGGGACAGCGATATGTTTGATGCATATATGAAGCAATTCGACATTGAGAAAAATCAAAGGTACGGCTCGTTGTCAAAGGGCATGAAAACGAAGCTTGCTCTTGCAATTGCTTTATCGCATAACGCTGAGCTTCTTATACTTGACGAGCCTGCAGAGGGACTTGATCCCGTTGCCAGAGATGAGCTTAATGAAATAATATTTGATTTTACGCGAAGCGAGAATCATACCGTTCTTATCTCATCGCATATTGTAAGCGACCTTGAAAAAATTTGCGATTATATAGCGGTGATGCGCGACGGCAGGATCGTTATGTGTGACGAAAAGGATGCAATATGCGAAAAATACGTCATTGCCCAGGCGAGTGTTGAAGATTTTAACGCTGTACCGTATGAGTATATCATAGGAAAAAAGGAAACCCCGTACGGCATTAAGGGTATTGTTGTGCGTGAATATGCACCCGACAACGCTGTGATAACTGAGGTAACGCTGGAGGATATGTTCGTATATATGGAAAAGGAGGCACAGGCAGAAGATGAAAGCTATGCTGATTAAGGATCTTTATTTTTCCAAGGGTATTTCAGTGCTTTATATCATAGCTTTATTAGTGTGTATCGCTTTTGCAATTATAGCACCCGATCCGATCGTAACTGTGTTTAAGTATGCTTTATCTGCAATACTTTTGTTTTCAAGAACTATAATTATGGGTGAAGAGCATTCGACAAAATTCAGATTTTTCAAAAATGCTATGCCAATAAACCCAAAGTCCGAGATAAACGCAAGGTTTATTAGTTGTATTTTATATACCTTATTTTCTTTTGCCGTTACGTTTTCCGTTGCAATGGTTATAAACAGTGTGAAAAAGAGCGATAACGTCATTGATCTTCTGGCTGTTATGATAGTTGTTTCCGCCGTTTCGATCTGCGTTATGACGATCGAAAACAGAATAATATATCTGTTGTTTGTGTCTGCGGTTGTCGGTGCGTTGACCAATATAACGACCGTAAGCATTTCAACGTCGCTTATCGTGCTTGCTGTATGCTGTGGTATATGTGCTTTGCAATGGGTACTTTCGCTTGTATTTACAAAAAGTAAGAGGATCTGAAATGAAAGGTGTATTGCTGAAAAAACTATATAGCCGAGGCTTTTTATTGATGCTGGGTATTACGATGATCATGCTTATCGCCTCTTTTGTATCAATAATAATCACAGGGCACATTTCGACGTATTATATTGCCGCAGCTTCAGTATGCCTTTTAGGATATGATTATGATTTTGACCGACAAACAAAGGATACGTATTTTGTACGTGCTTTTCCTATATCGCCGGCCGAGCACATAAAAATAAGCTATATTTTTGATGCCGTTACAGGTGCATTTCTGATCGTGATATGCAGCATCGGATATTTTTTACATCATATACAAAACGCAACTGCTTCAACGGTATACGACGGTATATACGCTGTTTTGGCAGTATGTCCCGCATTGCTTACCGTCGTTGCGATCAAAGCCTTATCGGTATTTGTTTTTAGAATCAGAGGCACGGGATTTATTCATCTTGGCATCATATTTATAATTCCGATATTTAAATTTGCAAATGAAATATGGTTAATGGCTTTGCTGTCGGTCATTCTCCTGATCTTAAATATTATCATAGGCATATTTGCTTTGAAGCGGTTTCGTTTTGAAAGAATGTGATTTATCTGTTGACTCATATGGGAAAACGGTGTATAATAGGTACGGAGGATGATATTATGAGAAAATATTTAATTACAGTATTGTTGGTGATTTGCGTATTACTTGCTTCGTGCAACGATACAGTGCAAATGCATACACAAAGCGGCATTGCGTCCGAATGCGAACATATTGACGTTAATGATGACGGTAAATGCGACAGCTGCAAAACAGATGTTACCGTAACGCTTGACGTATATGCAATAAACGATCTTCACGGAAAGATAGACGATACCTCAGCAAACGAGGGTGTTGACGAGCTGACGACGTATTTGA
>JAFYMA010000046.1 GCA_017556845.1 Clostridia bacterium
CTTTTCTGTTATAAGGTGAAGCTGCAATCTGTCATCAAGCTTTGATTTTATACGTTCATAGCATGTCTTAACAAGCGGTGGCATGCTTTCTTCTCCCTGCCACCAGCAAACAAAAACGGGGATCTTGTCTTTCATATCGTACAATCGTTCAGCATTACGCTCAAATTCGCCTCGATTGTATTTTTCGGTTATTACGGACAATTCGCTATTCATATACTCGGATATAGCTTCAATATATCCAGAGCCTTTTTTTGATGGAATACAAAAAGCTAAATAACGCCAGAAAGCAACCTTTACATTAAATTCCGAAGCATCGGAAAAGAATCTGGGGATACCGAGAAAAAATCTTGAAATTATTCCTATAATTCGTTTTATCATATCATCCTCTATAAGCGGATCTCCGTCATTCCCTTTTCAGAATATATTCAGTACCGAAAATATCTGCATAAGGATATATCACTTAATACTCAAAATGCTTGAACAACTCTGAATTATCCGCATTTTTCTTTATTTACGATATTATACGTTTTCTATAACCTTGTCGCACTGATCGTAGAGGCATTTTTCTGCATCTGCGTTTACCGATTTTGCGTATGATGTCACAGCGTACAGCAATTTTCCTATACTTTCTTCCCCGTCAAGCTGTTGGCTCAGCTTGACAATATCCTCAACGGTTGCATAGGGTATATCATATTTATGGAGCTTTGATGCTGTTTTTTCTGCACGCATAAGTGACGGCAAGGATTTTGATATGCTCTGAACCGATTCTTTTGCGCTCTTTTGTCCCTTCGTCTGCATTTTGATCGTATTCCAATTGTCGAGGACCTCCTCGGTAGACGATACGGAAACATCTCCGAATACGTGTGGATGACGCACTATCAGCTTACGGCATATTCCGTTAAGAATATCGGTAATATCAAATCTGTTATCATCGTCTGCTATGCGTGCGTGGAAGACGACCTGCAAAAGAACGTCGCCCAATTCCTCCTTCATCATCTCATCGTCATTAGCGTCTATTCCCTCTATTGCCTCGTAGACCTCTTCGATGAAATCAGCCCTTATTGATTGGTGTGTCTGCTCTGCATCCCACGGACAGCCTCCCGGAGCACGCAGAATTTTAAGTATATCAAGCAGATCGTCAAACGTATAATTCTCTTTTGCTTTCAAAAGTGCTTTTTTATCCAATTAATTATTTTCCCTTTCAAGTATTATATCAGCTTCAGCTTTCCAAGCATACGGCATATATGCTCTCCCTTTGGCAGATACTCTATATCACTCTTTTCAACTGCCTTGAATTTGAATACGCATACACCGTAAACGAGCACCGCAAGCGTTATGCTCAGCAAGACCGACAGATTCTGATCTGTAAACGATGAAAGCGTTTTATTTGCAATATAAGCGCAAAGACCGCATATTAAAGCACACATAAGCGGCAAAACGAACGTTTTGAACAGCTTTACGCGTACTTTCGTTTTATTGCCGACGAATATAAAATTCATTATCACGATAGTAAGGTAGCACATACACGTACCAAGAGGTATACCGAGTCTGCCTATTCCATCCACGCCTATAAATATGTATGATGAAACGAGCTTTACGGCAATTCCCGTTATCATTGATATTATAGGAAGCCGTTCGTTTCCCGACGCCTGAAGCACACTGTTCGTTATCGCCATCATAGCATACAGAAAAACAGCAGGAGAAAGCATTGTCAGCATTGCTGATGCAAGCTGTGCAGAATCCTGCGGGAACAATAGGCATAATATCGGGTACGATAATACACCGAGTCCGACGGCGCACGGCATAGATATTACACAGCACGTTTTAATGCACGAGGATATTATGGTATTTCCGCTTTTACCCTGCGACAGATGCTTTGTCAGATGAGGCACTATGGCGCAGGCGATCGGGTATATCAGCACGCTCGGCATATTGTAAAGCGACACCGCCAGCGTCGTATAGTTGCCGTATATCTCTGTCGCCGCCTTTGATGCATAGCCGATGTCACGCAATCGCCCGACGGATATTACCGTATCAATGACGTTCGTAAGTCCCATTATGGACGAAGAAACGGTTATCGGCAGGGCTATTATAACGAGCCTTTTCAGAATATCGGAATACTTACACGTGCTTTTTTCTTTATCGGTTTCCGGTGAAAAAAAGCATTTTGATACAAGGCAGAACAGCATTGATGCAAGCGTTCCGAGCGTAACACCGCTTATGGCGTATGCGGCTGTAACGTATACGGGATAGCCTTTTTTTATCGAATAAACCGCAAGTAAAAGCCCGAACGTGACCTTACCGAGCGACTCTATCACCTGCGATACTGCAGTTACCGTCATATTGCCGAAGCCCTGAAAATATCCTCTGACAGATGAGGATATACATATAAAAAACAGCGTCGGTGCAATGGCTATTGCACAAAGATAAGCGTTATCAATTTCTACACTTCTTGCTATCTGTCGGGCAAAGATACCCATAAAAAGCGCGCTTGCAGTTCCAATGAGTGCAAAAAGCGTGCACGAGGTGCGAAAGATCGCCTTTGTATCGGCGCTTTTCCCCTGCGCCGTCGCCTTGCTTATCATAACGGAAAGTGCCACGGGCAGCCCTGCGGTAGAAACGAGATAAAGCCATGAGTAAATGTTATACGCCATATTGAAGTATCCCATTCCCTCATCTCCTATGAGCCTTTGAATAGGTATTTTGAACACAAGTCCTATTACCTTAACGAGCAGATTTGCCGCCGTAAGAATAACCACTCCCGAAGCTAATGCGCTTTTATTGTCACTCTTCAATTAACCCTCCGTAAAGTTCGATATTGAGTTGTTCATTTCATACTTCAGCTTTTCTATATCTATCGTTTTGAAATCTCCGTTTTCGTAAAGCGTGATGCCGTCGCACACCGTAAGGCATACGTCCGTAGGATATACCGTATAAAGCAACGTATTAACCGGCGAATACGACGGTACGTTATGGCATTTCTCAGCATCTATCAAAGCAAAGTCTGCTTTGTATCCCGCCTTTATCATTCCGCAGTCATCTCTCATCTGCGATCTTGCGCCGTTCACCGTTGCCATAGGCAAAAGAACGCTTGCACTCGGAAACTCCGTATTTTTCGTAACGCCTCTGTGTATAAGTGCGGCGGCGTTCAATTCGTTAAGCACGCTCAGTCTGTTGTTCGATGCTGCCCCGTCCGTTCCGAGCGTTACGCTTATTCCCTTATTTATCATTTTTTCAAGCGGTGCAATTCCCGATCCGAGTTTAAGATTGCTTATGGGATTGTGTGATACGGTGACGCCCTTTTTCGCCATAATATCAATATCTCCGTCTTCTACCCATACGCAATGTGCGGCATTTGTCACGCTGTCAAAAACACCCGTTTTTTCAAACAGCTCGCACGCGGTCATTCCATGACGCTGTTTTGCTTCGATATGCTCCTTTTCCGTTTCGGAAAGATGCACCTGCATACCGCAACCGAGCTTCGCGGCAAGATCTGCAACGTATCTGCACGAGTTTGCCGTATTCGTATATTCGGCGTGCAATGACATATCTACCTTTATTCTTCCGTCAAAGGCATTATGGTAGGAATTAAAAAGCTCCGTTGCTTCAAGCACGCGCACGTCGTTTTTCATTTCTGCATTTTCATCAAACGATACGACGCATCTTGATATATTCGCCTTCATTCCCGCCTTTCCGACCGCTTCAGCTATCTGCGGGCAGAAAAAGTACATATCCGACATTGAAACAGTACCGCTTGCGATCATTTCGGCACACGAAAGAAGAGCACCCGTATACGCAAGACTGCCGTTCAGCTTATCCTCTGCGGGAAATATCGCTTCATTAAGCCATCGGTCAAGCGGAAGATCCTCTGCCATGCCGCGAAAATGAGTCATGGGGCTGTGTGCGTGGCAATTATACAGACCGGGGATCATTATTTTTCCGCTGCCGTTTATTTTTCTTTGAAAATCGCCCGTCGGCATATCCTTACCGACGTATGTAAATCTGTCGTTATCATAAGATACGTATATATTTTTTTCATAGCTGCCATCGTGAAATACGACGGTTACGTTTTCGATTAAAGTCCTCATTGATTTTCCCTTATGTAGCTTATATAATCCATGCAGTATTCGTCCTTGCCCGCAACTACGTTTGCGGATCTCAAAGCCATTTGCATAGCGTCGCTCGTGCTGTCCATTATAGCGCTGTCAAGTCCCTGCCATACGGCGCACGTAAGATACGCGGCATTGACGTGTACTCTTTTGGGCAGACCGAACGAAGCGTTTGAAAGGCCGCACACGGTCATAACGGTGCTCCATCTTTCTTTAAGTGCCTTTATCGTATTCAATGACAGTATTGCCGATTCGCTGTCGGTAGCTATCGACTGTGTTGCTATATCAAAAAATATCTTTTCTCTTGCTATTCCGTTTTCATCGGCAAACGCTACCGTTTTTTCAGCAATATTCATTCTTTCTTCAAGCGTGCCGTGATCGAGCATACACACAAATCCAGCACCGTACTTTTTCAAAACGGGAAGAGATGCCGGCAATTCCCCGTATTTTACGGAATTCAGAATGATGTCTCTGCCGTCGGCGTACTCTGCACATTTTACAAGCACGTTTATATCCGGCGAGTCTATGACTATTCCGCAGGAAGAATGGCTTTTCACAAGTTCAACAGTCCTTTTCATCATAGCGGCCTCATCGTTGCACAGCGCCGTATTGACGTCGATATAGTCAGCGCCCGATCTTTCCATATTTACGATAAGCTCCGCTATCTGCTCATCGTTGCCCTCAGCGCATAATTCATACGCCTTCATCGTTTTTGGAATTGAGCTGTTAAGCTTTTCACCGATAATTATCATTTGAGTATCCTCATCTTTCATCCAATAAATTCTGTAAAAAACGAGTCCTTAGGAATATATTCCTTTGAAATTTCAGGAACGTTTTTATATTTTTCCGCAATTTCAATAGCCTGCGGGCAGTACCTTGAAATATCGGGAAGCTGTGCGAGCACCTCGATCACAAGCGGGGCTAAGACGTTTATTTCGTAAGGAACGAACGAATTTATTCTTATATCCACACAAGATGCGTACGGCATAATATTTTTCTGCTCGTTTTCAACGACACCCGACCAGAGCTTGAACGTAAGCTCAGGGCACGCACCTCTGAACATCCAGTCACGCACAAGACGGCGCGCAAAGCGTAACGAAAGCCTTGAAAATTCGCTTCCATACGCTTGAACGTCCGTATCAACGCACAGAAATATTTTCTTACATTCTCCTTGAAAAAGTCGGGTTATTTCGGGATATACTGCCTGTATCCCTTCAAATATGACAACGGTATCCTCTGATATACTTACCGTTCTGTATCCGCTTCTTCTTCCCGTCAGAAAATCGAATATCGGCACGGCGCTTTTACCGTCTTGCTTAAGCTGATTTACGCATTTGCAAAAGCATTCGTAATCAAGCGCATTTATAGAATCAAAGTCTACCTGCGTATCCTTGTCTGAGTCCTTGAACTCATACGAATCCTTGAAAAAATCATCAATGGATATTGAGATAACCTGCCTGCCGTCCTTTACAAGAGTTTCCGTAAGAACTCTCGATGCAGACGTTTTGCCTGAGCACGACGGCCCTGACAGAAGAATAAATCTTATATCTCTGTCCTTGGCAATGCTTTCTGAGGCTTTTATTATTTCACCGAAAAATTCAGCATCGCATTTTTTTACGAAATCTATTTTTTCCTCTTCTGTTGCAAAGATCTTATCGTATTTGTACATTTATCAAACCGCCTTTACTGATTCTGAGCGAAGAACTGCTCCATTACCTTTTTCGTATGCTCGAATGCAAGCTGTCTGTCCTGCTCTAAATATTCATACGGATATTTCGGGTTAAATATGCGTTCGATCTTAACATTTCTTTCACCGACGAATTTCGTGACCGCACCTGCACCTGCGGCAAATATGGAATGGATCTCCTCCATCATAAGAATATTGTATATTCCCTCCGTGCCCTTCTTGCAGAAGCCTACGTTCTCAAAATTACCCACGGCGTTTTTCTGTCTGTACATATAATACGGCAGATAGCCTGCTTTTTTCGTCATTATCTGCGTGTAGTCAACGCATTTTGATATTTCGTAATTTTCCTTGTTCTCTCTTGAATATATCTGAAGCCCCTCTTCCTTAAGAATGTCAGCGCTTCTCTTTACACAGAACGTGTGTGCCGTTATGTTCTGAGGATCAAGCTCGATTATTTTATCAAGCGTATAGCTGTAAGAATCAAAATCGTCCGTCGGCAAGCCGATTATAAGGTCGGTATTGATGCAAGGTATACCGCTTTTCTGTGCCATTTCATAAGCCTTGAAGAACATTTCCGCCGTATGATGTCTGTCTATCTCGCGAAGCACAAAATTGTTGAGCGTCTGCGGGTTTATGCTTATTCTTGTCACGTTGTGGTTTTTCGCGCTTTCCAATTTTTTGGCACTTATCGTATCGGGTCTGCCCGCTTCCAGAGTAAACTCGTCAAGCGACGACGTATCGAACAGCTTGTCTATATACGATAAAAGATCCTCAAGCTGAGATTCGCTCAGCGTCGTGGGAGTGCCGCCGCCTATATATATCGTTTTCAGCTTGAAGCCCGATTCCTCTATCTGACGCTTTATCATCGAAAGCTCCAGCTTCAGAGATTCAAGATACGCAGGTATCAGCGCAAGGAGCTTTTTCGTGGTAAAGCTGACGAACGAGCAGTACGAGCATCTTGTGGGACAAAACGGTATTGATATGTATACAGAGCACGTATCAAGCGGGTATTTTTTAATTATCTTCGATTCGTTACGCGCAATATCGGTTGCAAGGGTAGCCTTTTTATGATATACGAGATAATCGTTACGCAGTGCCTTTACAGTTTGCTCCTTCGTCATTCCCGAATTGAGATAATCAAGCACGATCTTTGTAGGACGTACTCCCGTCATTATTCCCCACGAGGGAGTATATCCGAAAAATTTTTTTGCAGCGTCAAAAAAGGCTTTGCTTGCCGCCATATTTTCCGTTTTTTTCTTCGGTAGATCGGTATAAGGCTCCCTATGGCTTCTCGTTACCGATCTTTCACCTATGCATACGGTTGCCTCTGCCTGTGCGCCCTCGTCATCCGTGGTAAGCTTAACGGTGACGACGGGAGTTGAGGCTGTTATCTCCTCGGATTCGGAAAACTTCGCTCCGGGGAAAAACAGCAAGCATAGCGTTTGCAGATAGTATCTGCCGAGATCTCCGTGTATTATCAGCTTCATTTCATTGCTTCCGTATCAAGATATATTGTAAACGGTCCGTCGTTTTCTATGCTTACCTTCATATCCGCGCCGAACTGTCCTGTCTGCACGTCAGGCACTAAAGACCTTGCGTAATTGACAAAGTATTCATACAGCCTTTCCGCCTTATCCGGTGCTGCCGAGGAGAAAAATTCAGGGCGGTTTCCGTGTGTGCAGTTTGCGTAAAGCGTAAACTGCGATACGACGAGCATACTGCCGCCGACCTGCGAAAGCGACAGATTTATCCTTTCGTTTTCATCCTCGAATATTCTCATTTTTACGATCTTGTCGCACAGCTTTTTTGCGCTCTGCTCGTCATCGTCCTTACCGACACCGAGAAATACGAGATATCCTGTGCCGCACTTGCCCGTTATACTTCCGTCAACCGTGACGCACGCACTGCTGACTCTTTGAATTATTGCTCTCATTATATTGCCTTTCCTTACGCTCTTGTAACCGTCTCAACGTCCTTTATAGAACGCATTCTTCCCATTATCTGATGCAAATGCTCGGTATTGCGGCAGGCAACACTAAGACATATCGTAATGCCGCTGTCACTGCTTTGCATATTTATTGATATCAGTGTAACGCGCATTTCCGCAACTGCCGCCGTAAGATCTGCCATTACCGTAAGACTGTTATGAGCCATAACGCATATTGCTGCTTCAAATTCACCGTTCGGGTTTTCCTGAGCCCATTCAGCGCTTACTATCCTGTTTTTGTTTTCGGGGTTTTTGAGCTGCGATTTTATATTGTCGCAATCAGCTCTGTGAATGGATATACCGAATCCCTTCGTTATAAAGCCGATGACCGCATCTCCGTGAACGGGATTACAGCATTTTGAAAACTTAACGACACAGCCGTCAACACCGTCAACGATAACTCCGCTCGTGGATTTTTTAAGCTTCTTTTTACCTTCCTGCGCCAGATCGTCAAGCGTTGGCTTTTCCGATGCAGAGGACGGCTTTACTATTCTTTCAAACTCGTCCTTCAGCTTTGCGGATATCTTGGATACGGTAAGACCGCCGTATCCGATGATGTTATACGCATCGTCAACGTCCTGAATGCCCACACGCTTAGCGACCGTAAGCATTACCTCGTTTCTCTGGGCTTCTGTAAACGTAAATCCGAAGCGGCGAAGCTCCTTTTCGACCTCTGCCTTACCCATAACGATATTCTCGTTACGCTGTTCCTTCTTGAACCACTGACGTATCTTGTTGCGGGCATCGCCCGTTTTTACTATTTTGAGCCAGTCGCGGCTCGGTCCTTTTGACTGGGTTGACGTAAGTATCTCAACGATCTCTCCGTTTGAAAGAACGTGGTCTATCGGCGCTATCATACCGTTTACCTTTGCACCGACCATCTTATTTCCTACAGCGGAGTGTATCGCATACGCAAAATCAATTACCGTTGCGCCGAACGGCAGAGCTATAACGTCGCCCTTCGGGGTAAACGCGAACACCTCGTCCTGAAAAACGTCTATCTTCAGGGCGTTGAAAAATTCGTCAGGGTCCTTCGTGTCGTTCTCCGTTTCAACGAATTCCGCTATCCATTTGAGCTTTCTGTCAATGTCGGCGTTTGCCGATGCGCCCGTTTTGTATTTCCAGTTTGCCGCAACACCGTATTCTGCTATCTGATGCATCTCGTGCGTTCTGATCTGAACCTCAAAGGGAATACCATCCCTGCCTATTACCGTAGTATGCAGGCTTCGGTACATATTCGTTTTCGGAGTCGATATATAATCCTTGAACCGTCCGGGCATTGACTTGAACATATCGTGTATTATACCGAGAACGGTATAACACTCAAGCTCCGTATCCACGATTATTCTTATTGCGTAAAAGTCGTATATCTCATCAAAGCTCTTGTTCTGGTTATACATTTTCTTATATATGCTGTATACCGACTTTACTCTGCCCTGAAGCTTGAATTTGATGCCGTTTTCCACGAGCTTTTCGGAAACGAGGTCCTTTGCCTTTTGCAAAAAGTCCTTATTTTCACCGAACTTTTTGCGTATATCCATACGCACCTCCTCGTAGCCGATAGGGTCAAGGTATGAAAGCGA
>JAFYMA010000047.1 GCA_017556845.1 Clostridia bacterium
GTTATGAGCTGTGTTGAATGCGGAAGCTGCACGTACGGTTGTCCGGGCGGCGTGCCTATCGTTCAGCTCATACGGTCCGCAAAGGTTCGCGTAAGGGCTATGAAATAAAGGAAAGGGCAAATAAATGGATAATCAGAATATAGATAAAAAAACTGCCGACCGTTTACCCGAATTGCTGACGGTATCAGCTTCTCCTCATCTAAGAAGCTCGGTCACTACAAGCAGTATTATGCTGACGGTAATAATCGCCATGCTTCCGGCTCTTTTATGGAGCATTTACCTGTACGGAATAAGAGCGTTGCTCGTAGTTGCCGTATCAACGATCGCAAGCGTCGCATCGGAATTTCTGTATCAGAAGCTGATGAAGCAAAAGGTGACGGTAAACGATCTTTCAGCCGTCGTTACGGGTATTCTCGTCGGCTTCAATCTTTCTCCGCTTATCCCACTATGGATAGCGGCAGTAGGTTCTGTTTTTGCTATTATAATAGTTAAACAGCTTTTTGGAGGAATTGGAAAGAACTTTTTGAACCCGGCACTTGCCGCAAGAGTATTTCTGTTCATTGCATTTTCAAAGCCAATGAGCACGTTTGCTGAGCCGTTATCAAATATTTCGTTGTTCAAGAGCAACGCAGACGTCATCGCATCCGCTACCCCTATGGCAAGCCTGAAGGCAGGCACGGTTCCGTCAGATATAAATATAATACAGTCATTTATAGGTCAGACGAGCGGCTGCATTGGTGAGATCTCTTGTCTTTTGCTTCTGTGCGGCGGTTTGGTAATGCTGGTAAGACGCGTTATAACGTGGCACATCCCCGTATCGTTTATCGGAACAGTCGCACTTTTATCGTATCTTTTCGCTCCCCGCACGGCAGATGCCGCATCATTTATGATGTTTTCGATCTTCTCGGGCGGTCTGTTCCTCGGTGCGATATTTATGGCTACGGACTACGCGACCTGCCCTATGACGTCAAGCGGAAAGCTGATATACGGAGTAGGATGCGGTGCTATAACGGTATTTATCAGATTTTTTGCAGGCTTTAACGAGGGCGTTTCCTTCGCAATACTCATTATGAATCTTCTCGTATGGTATATCGACAAACTGACACGTCCCCGTCCCTTCGGTAAAATAAAAAGCAAGAAGGGAGAAACGTCAAAATGATAAAAGAAAGCATAAGGATCGTTTCGGTTCTTGCCGCTATTTGCGCATGCATTTCGCTTCTCGTTGCGGCAGTCTATTCTATAACGGAAGAGCAGATAGCAAAAAATACCGAAATAAAAATTGAAAAGGCTTTAAGCGAGATATTTCCCGTTTATTCGTCAAAATCAACGCTTGAATTTGAAAAACCCGATGAAAGCATCAATTCACTTTATAAAATAAACGACGGCGATACCGTGATCGGATACGCAGTGGATATCACAACGAAGGGCTACGGAAGCGACGGTATAAATATGATGATCGGTATAAATTCCGAATGTAAGGTAATATCCGTAGTTATAGTAAGCGCTACGAGCGAAACACCCGGACTCGGTCAGAACATAACGAAAAAAGACTATCTTGACGCATTTGCAGGTATGCAAAGCGGTGAAAAGGCTGACACGCTCGCAGGGGCAACCATTTCGTCAAAGGCAGTTCAATACGGTGTTGACGTGTCACTCAAGGCTGTAAAAAGCATCGTAAACGGTGAGCTTTCCGTAAAGGAGGCTGAACAATGATCAAAAAAATAATCTCTCAATTCAAGGATTCCGCAATAATAAACAATCCGACGTTCATTCAGGCGCTCGGTATGTGTCCCACGCTTGCAACTACGACAAGCGCAATAAACGCGCTCGGTATGGGACTTGCGGCAACGGCTGTTCTGATACTTTCAAACGTTATTATTTCTCTTTTGCGTAAGATAATACCCTCGCAGGTGCGAATTGCTTCGTATATCGTAATAATTTCAGGTGCGGTAACGGCAATAGAGCTTCTGATGAAGGCATATCTTGTAGATCTTTACGATGCCCTCGGAATATTTATACCGCTTATCGTCGTAAACTGCATAATTTTAGCAAGAGCAGAAGCCTTTGCATCAAAAAACAACGTACTTCTTTCGCTTGTAGACGGTCTTGCAACGGGTCTCGGCTTTACGGGTGCTTTGTTTATCATCGGATGTATCAGAGAATTTCTCGGCTCAGGATCAATATTCGGATTTGTAATAACACCCGAGCAGTTCCACGCAACGATATTTGTTATGGCTCCCGGTGCGTTCCTTACACTCGGTATGCTTATGGCACTAGTCCAAAAGCTTAAAAACCGCACTCCAAAAAGCAAAGCGCAGCTTGAAAACGCTGAAACGGAGGTATCACAATGACAGAAATACTTATGATAATGCTGGCGGCGATACTCACGGAAAACTTTATATTCATCAAATTTATGGGAATTTGCCCATTTTTAGGAGTATCGGACAAAGCAGATAAAGCTCTTGGTATGAGCTTTGCCGTTATCTTCGTTATGACGCTTTCATCGGGTACAACGTGGGCTGTATACCACTACCTTCTCGTGCCGTTCGGTCTTGAATATTTGCAGACTGTCGCATTTATTCTCGTTATAGCATCACTCGTTCAGTTTATCGAAATGTTCTTGAAAAAATACGTTCCTGCTTTATATTCTTCCTTGGGAATTTTTCTCCCCCTTATAACGACTAACTGTGCCGTTCTCGGCGCAGCTTTACTGAGCATTTCCAACGGATACACATTTTTGCAGTCTGTAATTTTCGGATTTTCTGCCGCCGTCGGATTTATGGTTGCAGTTCTGATATTTGCAGGAGTACGCGAAAAGCTAAGATTTTCAAACGTACCGAAAGCGTTTCAGGGTATGCCTATAGCACTCGTTGCGGCAGGACTTATTGCAATGGTATTTTCGGGATTTTCAGGAATAAGTCTGTGAGAAAGGCGGTGTAGATATGGGAATATTATATGCTGTTATTTGCTTTATAGGATTGGGCATTATTTTTGGTGTACTGCTCGCAGTTGCCTCAAAAGTATTTTTCGTCAAGACCGATCCGAGAGTTGAACAGATACAGGAGTGCCTGCCCGGTGCGAATTGCGGCGGATGCGGATTTTCCGGTTGCTCCGACCTTGCAAATAAAATAGTCGAAGGTAAGGCAAAGCCTAATGCGTGTCCCGTCGGCGGTGAGAAATGCGCAGAAAAAATTGCTGAAATCATGGGTTTGGAAGCAGAAAGCCCCGTAAGAATGAGAGCGCAGGTAATGTGCTCAGGTGTGAATGGAAAATCATCGAAAAAATATCTTTACGAGGGTGAAGCTGACTGCAACGCCACTGTCCGTATGGGCTACGGCGACAGAGTTTGTCCGAATGGATGCGTCGGTCTCGGTTCATGTGTAAAGCATTGCAAATTTGATGCCATTCACGTTATCGACGGAGTTGCAACAGTTGATTACGCAAAATGTACGGGATGCGGTGTTTGCGTGCAGTATTGTCCGAAAAAGATCATTAAATTAGTACCGTTTGAAGCTCCTCATTGGGTCGGATGCTCATCGCTTGACAAAGGTGCGGTAACGAAAACTTACTGTGACGTTGGATGCATCGGCTGCAAGCTTTGTGAAAAAGCGTGTGAATTTGATGCGATCACGGTAACTGACAATGTGGCAAAAATTGATTATGATAAATGCACTGACTGCGGAAAATGCGTAGATAAATGTCCGAAAAAGATAATCAAGACGGGAATTCGCGGAGGTATTATCAATGGGTAAAATAATTGCTCTTGCAAATCAGAAGGGCGGAGTTGGAAAAAGCACATCTGCAATCAACATTGCCGCTGCTTTAGGCTTAAAGGGTAAAAAAACACTTTTAGTTGACCTTGACCCGCAGGGAAATTCAACGAGCGGTCTCGGGATCAACAAAAAGCAGATCAAAACTTCTGTTTACGATATACTTATTGCACGTTGCGAAGCCGACAGCGCCGTCATTAAAACGAAATTTGACAATCTGAGCATCATTCCTGCAAACATCACTCTTGCAGGCGCTGAATTCGAGCTTGTGGATGCAGAAAACCGCGAAATGAGATTTAAAACAGCTATCGACA
>JAFYMA010000048.1 GCA_017556845.1 Clostridia bacterium
AAAGGGAACTAAAGGAGCAAAATGTCTTTTAGCCGGAATGATAGAGTGCGGAGTTTGCGGTGCAAAGATGCGATATCAGAAATGGAGCGGCGGCAGATACAAAATATATTGCTACTCAAAGGATAACTCCAAAACGCATTTGCATACGTTATATCCGTGCGACAATAAAAGCGTATGGGCAGACGAGCTTGAAAGGGTGGTTCTCAGCGATCTTTTTTCTCTCAGATACAAGATATCTGACGACATACGCGCGGAGAATAATGATATAACGGATATTCTCAAGGATAGAGAAAACGGCATAAGAAAGCGTCTTTCACGGCTTTATAAGCTATATTCGCAAACCGATGACAGAGAAGATGAAATACTGTTGCAGCAGATAAGTGCATTGAAGCACGAGCTTGAAGAAATATCTTATCAGCTTGAAAAGGAGAAGGAGAACAAAAGCGTTTCTGCTTTTAATGCCGAAAGAATGAAGCAGCTCGGTACGCTTCAGGGGGTATGGGATACTATGACGTGCGAGGAAAAACGCACGGTTCTGCGTGAGCTTATAGACAGGATCGTTATAACGTACGATAAAACGGATATATATTATACGTCAAATATTATCTGATATACCGAAGCGTGATTTTATCACGCTTCGGTATATTAATATAAGCTTTTATTTCTTCTTTTTAAGCACTGTAAATAATACGATATTGCCGCCTACTGCAATGATAACGACAACTGCAATAACTATCCACCATACTGTCATATCGTTTCCGCCGCCGTTGTTATCGCCTGATGACGTGTCAACGCCTGCGTTTGCCTGTATATCACTTTCGTCTGCATTCGTTTCTGTGTTCAGCTCGGTAGCTGAAGCGTCTGTTTCGGGATCGTTTACTGCCGGAGCATCGGTCGTCGGAGCGTTTGTTTCAGGAGCGTTCGGATCTTCAACAGTTCCCGTGTGTCCTGTTTTTGTTACAAAAATGATGTTATGAATGTATATATTCTCGCCGCTCGGTGATGTTACTGCAAGGTAAACGTCGCCTATGTCGTCGCTCTTCACGTTGAGCTTTGCGACTCTGCGGTAAAGATCGTCGCCGTTACCGCTTTTTAAATTGCAGTAGTCAACTGTATAGGCGTTCTTGTCTGTATAATCGCCGTTCGGGTCTGCGGTTATACCGAGATAAGCAGGCTTGCCGTTCGACGTTGCCTTAAAATCGCCGTCGGTAGAATAATCTATGAATATCTGATCGTATTTTGAAAGGTTTATTCTGCCAAGAGCAATAGCATCAGCAGGCTTGCATACGACCGTACGCCACTTGATACCCATATCTGCATATTCTCTTACAAGACCGTCCTCGCGGGATATATTCATAAGATCGTACGTAAAGTATGAATCTATGTTGGAAGCTTTGAGAAGATCAGCCTCGACGAATTCCGTGCCGTCGGGCGTTTTGCATTTTTCCTTGGGCATACCCTCGTATATCGGTATAACGAAGTTTATTTTTGTATCGAGGAAATTGTTTTCCGAGTATGCTCTGTACATGGTGTTGCCCTCGCTCGTTGCGGCGGTAACGTTCTGCATATACTGTCCCCAGAAGTTCTTTGACGAACGGGCGTCAACGTTGAATTTCTGCAGATAAGGAATATTCTGATATACGTCGATGTACTTTGCCTTTACCTTCATAGTACCGCCGTAAAGTGCCTTCCATCTCGTATTCCAAGAGGGGCTTCCGCCCCACTTGCTTGCCATTTCCGGCGTGCCCTGAATTGCTTCGTTCATACCGCCCATATATATTTCAAAATAGCCGGTACCCGCTGAGCCCATATTGAAATAGTTGTAATAACCGTTGTATTTCTGCAGACCTGCCTGCGTGTATCCCGATGTGGGAGCGTTTATAAGATTTCCGTTTTCATCTGTTTTGGAATATTTACCGCTTCCGTTATCGTAGTAATACCACATTTTATCGCCGCAATAGCCGGAAATGAGTGCGGATTTTCCCGTACCCTGCTCCTGACGTATTCTTGAAGCGAGGAAAACGGGGTTTACACCGACCTCTTTTCCTACCTTGTAAAAGAATTCTGCGTACGTTGTATTGCTGTATTCTCCGTCAAGCTTGGTGTTTTCCATAAACGTACCGCGCAAAGCCGCTTGAACGGCTTCGAGTGTTATTCCATCTGACCAGCGAAGGTCAAGATAGCGGAAAATGCTTTTTTCACCAAGGAAGTTACGCGTATCCATTTCGTACTCAACGGCGGCGCGTGATGCCTTGTACCAGCCTGAATCGTAAAGGACCGTATGTGAAAAATCTCTGTACAGCGTTTGCGCTGCGGAGCGTGCGCAAAGGTTACGCTTGATGCTGTCAGCGTATTCCATATGAATAACGTAATCCCACGTATATTCCGTTTCCTTGCCTTGCTGACGGCTTATTTCCGTGATAAGCAATGGCTCAAATTCCCATTGACTGTATTTTTTGTGAAGAGCGAGCAACGGCTCTATGTAATCCTCTGTAAATCCCTTGTCTTTCAGTGATTGCTTGTACGCTTCATCAGCGGCTTCGTCTGCCATTACCGAAACAGGCATTGCAAATGTGCCGACAAGCATACAAAGACATAAAGCGATCAAGGAGAGTCTTTTAAACAGCTTCATAAATTCTCCATTCCCAACCGTAAGGTTGATGTTATATTTTATATTATACCTATTATATCACAAAGATTTTAATAATTCAACCGCTTTTTATCAAAATAGCTCCTTTTATACAGAGCATTAAAGCCCCGACGAATATCGGGGCTTTGTGTTATGTTTTTTTAGGTATTACGATCACTCGTTTCGTTTCAAGTGACGGATTTGCTTTTTTTAGCTCTTCTGGTGATATTCCGTATTTTTTTGCTATCTGCCACGCTCCTTCATTTTCAGATGGGTAGTATAGGGTAAACGGCGCGGCGGATGTTTGTAATACATTTTCGGTAACGCTTATGCTTTCAAGAACTGTGTAAGAACGGTTTTCCGTAACCAAAGCATTTACGTATATTTCGCACGTGAAGTAGTATTTTTCTCCGTCATAGTTAACGGTAGCGCATCCGACTGATACGTCGGGGTAGACAGTGCGCATTTCAATATCGGGAAGCTCCATATCACCCTTGAATGGGAGCTTGAATGTTTGACTGTCAAGCTCGTTGCCCTGTTGACAAATACAGCAGATGTCCAAGGTACCTTGAAGTGTCAGCCTTTTTCCGCTTTCCGAAAAGGTAATATCGCTTTCCTTTGCAAATGCGGATATAATATCGCCGTTTAATTGCTCACAATCCTCTTGCGTAAGATCACCGCTGACGGTAAAGCTGCTGCGATACGCCCCCCTTGCTGTTTCGGTTGATATGTTCTTTGATGACGTATTGCTTTCGTGGGACGTACTGTACATATCAGCTATTGCCTCAGCTTGCTGATTACACATACATAAAATGCGCAGATCATATAAAAGATCGATCTCTATAACACGCTTTTCGCCTTCGGCGTTTTCCGATATATTTCCGGTGATCCCGTACACGCTCATTCTTGCATTGCATACGCAGTCAGAGCTTACGCCTTCCTGAACTACGGTGCGTGTTACGGGTATGCTTATCGGCAAAAAAGCAACGCCTGACTCGCCGCTTTCATCACCGACGGTGCTGTATACGATTATTCCCGTTATATTTGCGCCAAACGATATACTGCCGTCTTCTGATTCCGTTTGTGTTATCTGCGGTAAAGCGTAAACGGTTATGATCCTGTCAGCTTCGGGATATTCAGACGGTATGGCTATGTCCTGCGATACGCTTATGGCTGAATCTTCGATAACTGTAACGTCTGCGCTTTGCACCGGTACGGATAAAACCTGCTTTTCATTTTCCGAAAGAATATTGCCGTTTATTTCAGGTGCAAAGCTTTCCTGGCCCCACACGCAAATGTCTGCACATATTCGTGCCTTGAATACGATTTTTCTCGGATTTGCAACACGTATATTTACGTTTTGCAACGTAGGTATTACGTCTGCGGAAACGGCGTTTTGGTTTTTAATACTGATGTGATCCGAGCATTCGTGCTTACATTCCGCACATTGCAGGGTTTTGTCCTCGGCTCTGTACATAAAGCCGAACGAAACGGTCATTGAATATTGCACACGGTCATTGCTCACGTACGCTTCCGTAAGCCGTACTGACGGAAAAACATGTATACTTTTTCGTATATCGGGAAAATAGTCAGGAAGGATATACTCAAACGATATATCCGTACAGTTGTCGGACGTCAATATTTTTTTACATATCATATCTTCATTGCGATGCTCCATTTTGATTCTTACCTTTCTCGTTTTTTATATTTATATTTCTTTATGCTTGATATTATGAATAAAATCCGCTGTCGTTCAATGTTTTTTTGATCTTCTCCAAGGAAGCCTTTTCTATTCTTGAAACGTATGAACGCGATATACCGAGCGCCTGTGCAACGCATCTTTGCCTCATAGGTGCTTTCCCGTTAAGACCGTATCGCATAACTATCACTTGACGTTCTCTTTTGCTCAGCACGTTTTTTATTGCATAATAGACTTTTTCGGTCTTCATTTTTTTGTCTATATCGTCGGCAACCGTGTCAGGAACGCTTATTATATCAATGTATGTTAAAGGATTGCCGTCCTTGTCTGTATCCAATATATCGTTTACCGATACTTCATTTTGAAGCTTTTTTCGGCTTCTGAAGTGCATAAGTATTTCGTTTTGCAGGCATTTTCCTGCATACGTTGCAAAGCGTGCGCCGTTATTCGGATCAAAGTTGTCTATCGCCTTTATAAGACCGATCGTTCCTATTGAAATGAGATCGTCCTGATTTTTGGAAAGAGTATAATACTTTTTAACGATATGGGCGACGAGCCGCATATTGTGGCGTATCAGCTTTTCACGCGCGATCATGTCGCCGTTTTTCATCCTGATAAAGCATTCTTTTTCCTCTTTTGCACTCAGCGGCGGCGGGTACGTTTCATTGTCCGAGACCTTTAAAAACAGAAAAATAAAGTTGTGAAACAGATTCAGTATTCCTTCAAACACGTCTACCTCCGATTAACACAATTTTAACACACCGTTGCTTGTGTGTATACAAAATCGGTATACAATAAATTGTATGCAAAAATGGCAAAAAAAAGAACGGATCTGATATGATCCTACGGTGGTAAATATGAAGA
>JAFYMA010000049.1 GCA_017556845.1 Clostridia bacterium
ATCAAGTATTTTTTT
Organism: Clostridia bacterium; assembly: GCA_017556845.1. Taxonomy (GTDB): domain Bacteria; phylum Bacillota; class Clostridia; order Oscillospirales; family CAG-272; genus RGIG7213. The sequence goes on from JAFYMA010000049.1 coordinate 16, forward strand.
AATTTTATGCAAATATTTTTGATGTTCTAAAATTATTCTCATATTTATTAATTATATTTTATATTTGTGTGTTAAACTGCATACAAATGAGCTCAAAAGGATGAATATCAAAACTTATGCATACAGTGCTTCACTCTCTTATACACGCGTTGAAAGATTGCGCATTGACCTTACCGTTTCTTTTTGCCGCCTATCTTATTATGGAATTTTTTGAGCACAGAACGGAGATCAAGCTGTCAAAAATACTTTCAAATGAAAAATTAGGGCCTGTCGGCGGTGCGATAGCAGGCTGTATTCCACAATGCGGAATGGGAATTTTATCATCGCATCTGTTTTCTTCGGGAATAATAAGCGCAGGTGCTCTTATAGCGGTATTTATATCAACCTCTGACGAGGCTTTGCCGGTAATTCTTTCACACCCGGATAAAATACTCGCGGTCTTTCCGCTTTTGCTCGTAAAGATAGCCGCCGCAGTAATTGCCGGATATCTGTTCGATCTTCTGTACAGAAGATCAAAGCACACGGAAGATGAGCACAGCCACAACAGCCACGGCGAATGCCATTCGTGTGAAGAGATACATCATTTACAAGATCATCACTGCGGTGCAAAATGCGGCGATAATATATTCATCAGCGCGCTGAAACGAACGGTTATAATTTTCCTTTACATATACGGTGTAAGCTTCATCTTTGAGCTTTTGGTGGAATTGATCGGACAAGATGCAATATCGTCGTTTCTTTCATCAAGCTATCTTTTACAGCCGATATTTGCCGCAATAGTCGGACTTATTCCAAACTGTGCAATATCCGTCATAATAACGGAGCTGTATTTATCAAACGCAATAGGCTTCGGAGCGGTCATAGCAGGACTTTCAACAGGTGCAGGTGTCGGCTTTATTACGCTTTTCAAAACGAACAAAAGTAAAAAAGAGTGTCTGGCTATAATGGTGTATATTCTGCTGTTCTCGATCGTATTCGGCGAGATCATACAGCTTTTATTAATGTGATATGTTTGGACTTATCAAGCCTTTTTTACCTGAACTAAAGGTTAAGGAAAATGAATTTTATAAAGCCGCATATTGCGGTCTGTGTCGCTGTATGGGCAAAAGCTCATCGCATTTTTCAAGGCTTTCTTTAAGCTACGATTCCGTTTTTTTGGCACTGATACGAATTTGTGCGTTTGAAGAGCATCCAAAAATCGAAAAAATACGGTGCCCTGTAAACATATTCAAAAAAAGAAACGCTATGCTGCCGACCCCTCAGCTTGAATATACAAGCGCTGTTTCGTCATATCTGATATATTATAAGGCTCTTGACGACGTGAACGACAGCTCCGGCTTTGAAAAGCTGAAAGCGCTTTCAGTTATCCCGTTTGCAAAGAGAATATACAAAAAAGCTCCGCGCATTGAGCTGATTGAAAACAAAGTAGCGGAATATATACAAAAAACCAAGAAGCTTGAAGACGAAAAATGTCCCTCTGTATACGCACTTGCCGATTTGTTTGGCGATCTTATGGGAGATATTTGCGCTTACGGCACAGAAGACGATGCAAAAAAATCAGCTCTCTACGAGGTAGGCTTTCACACCGGAAGATTCATTTACATTGCTGATGCAATAAAAGATTATAAAAGCGATTTAAAAAGCTCATCATACAATCCGTTTATATGTGCGGGCAGAGATCCTCAAAAAGACAAGGAAATGCTGTTAAATGCGTTATCCTTGGAAAGTGAGGGAGCGTATGCAGGCGTCCTTCTTCTTTCAAGAGGTATAAGCGGAGGGGTATGCGAAAACATAACTCAGCTCGGCTTTGTTCACACGGCAAAAGAATTATTTTTATCCGAAACATCCTGAAAGGAAAAGACAAATGGGAAAAGACCCTTACAGCGTTTTAGGCATCAGTGCCGATGCCACAGATGCAGAAGTAAAAAAAGCATACCGAAATCTTGCAAAAAAATATCATCCTGACAATTTTACCGACAGTCCGCTCAAAGGGCAGGCAGAGGAAAAAATGAAGGAGATAAACAGCGCGTACGAAGCTATACAAAATATAAGAAGCGGTAAAAGCGACTACAACAGCTACACCTCTGACGACAGCTTCAGAAACACGGGTATGGGAATATACAGAACGGTACGCGAGTATATAAACGCACGCCGTTACTCAGATGCCGACGCCCTGCTTGAAACGGTAAGCATACACGACAGAGGCGCCGAATGGCATTTTCTGAAGGGCCTCATATTCTACACGCGCGGCTGGTACTACGATGCCGAATCGTCAATACGCACCGCGTGTGAAATGGATCCGACAAATCAAGAATACAGACAGGTACTGCAAATGCTGACCTCACGCGCAAGAACAGCAAGAAGCCCGTACACAACGTCTACGAGCGTCAATGAATGCAGTATATGTGACATTTGCACGACACTTGCGTGTGCAAACTGTCTGTGTAACTGCTTCGGCGGCGGATGCTGATAAATTATGAACAAAGCAAAAAAAATATCCGTTTGCGCTATGGTAGCGGCAATGCAAACGGTAATACTGTACTTTTCATCAGTTTTCAGTATGCTCGATCTTACGATAGCTGCGGCGACTTTGTTTCTTACGATGTTTGCCGTAATTGAGATCGGCGGCAAATATCCGTTGCTTATATACGCGGTGGTATCGGTCATCTCTCTGCTGATCCTGCCGCAAAAATTCACTGCTGTTGTATACGCACTCTTTTTCGGCTGGTATCCGATAGCGAAAGCGTTTTTTGAACGCTTCAATCCCATACTTTCATACGCACTTAAGCTTTTGTCCTTCAACTTGTGCTATTTTATCATATATACGGTATCCGTCCGTGTTCTGATGCTTGAGGAAACGTCAGCATTCAGCGGAAAGCTGTACTTCTTTATTATGTTCGTTATAGGGAACGTAACGTTTATTATGATCGACGTGCTTATGCGTCTTGTGGTAACTCTTTACACCCTGAAGCTGCGCAAGCAGTTAAAAATTGATAAATTATTAAAATAACAAGGAATTTATTCGGTAGGTAAACCAATGGCGATCACTCTTCAAACCGGCATAAGAAGCATTTCCGGTATAGGCGAATCACGTGCAAAGGCACTTGCAAGACTTAACATCTTCACAGTTGAAGATCTTCTTTATCACTTTCCCAGAGCGTACGAGTACAGAGGAAACGTAAAAACATTGATCGCCGCCCAGGACGGCGAGATAGCTTCATTTATTCTGACATTAGCCTCTGCACCGACCGTTGCACGCGGCAAAAACAACATAACGTACATGAAATTTCTGACGTATGATGACACTGCCAAATGCACCGTAACTATATTCAACCAGAGTTACTTAAAAAGCACTTATAAGGCAGGGCAAACTTACCGGGCATACGGAAAGATCGTCAGATTCGGCAGACAGATAGAAATGGTAAATCCGACACTTGAGCTTATCACCCCGAATAATGAGCTGTTGCCGCTTTTCCCCGTTTATCCCGCAACGGAGGATATGTCCGGAAAGCAGATATTCCATCTTACCGAAACAGTTTTAAGCTATATTGAAGAAAACGGCAAAGAGCAGATAATTGAAGAAAATCTTCCGGCGGATACAGTCGAATCAGAAAAGCTCATTTCAAGATATGAAGCTATACACAGATTACACCGCCCTGAAGGATTTTCGTCATTAAACGAAGCAAAACGCAGAATGATGTACGAGGAGCTGTATTTCTTTGCCTGCGATATGTACAAGCGTAAGCAGCAGGCGAAGATCGGAACCGCTCCGGACATTTCAGGCTGTGATATGTCAGATTTCAAAAACGCGCTGACGTTTGAGTTAACGGATGCCCAAAGACGCACTCTGAACGAAATATACAGCGATATGACGAGCCCTAAGCATCTGCCTATGCAAAGGCTTGTATCCGGAGACGTCGGTTCAGGCAAAACTATATGTGCTGCAGGAGCAGCGTTCATCAGTGCAAGAAGCGGATTTCAGACGGCTCTGCTCGTTCCGACGGAAATACTCGCACGTCAGCATTACAACGAGCTTCACAAATTCTTTGCCCCTATCGGTATCAACGTATCGTTGCTCGTGGGAAATATGACGAAATCCGAGAAAGCAAAAACGTATGAGGGCATACGTAGCGGAAATTCACACATAGTTGTAGGAACGCATGCGCTTTTGACAGACAAGATCGCATTTGACCGTTTGGGTCTTGTGATCTGTGACGAGCAGCATAGATTTGGAGTAAACCAGCGAGAACTTCTTTTAAAGAAGGGTGATGGGGTCCATATGCTCGTTATGAGTGCAACTCCCATCCCACGCACTCTTGCAATGGTGATGTTCGGCGATCTGGACGTTTCAGTAATAGACCAGCTTCCGCCGGGCAGAAAGAACGTGAGCACATACGTCGTTGATGAGGATTACAGAGCGCGCATAAACGAATTTATCCGCAAGGAGATAGCAATCGAGCATCAGGTATATGTAGTATGTCCTGCAGTCGAAGAATCGGATAACGGCGAAATTCCGATATCAGTTTCACATAGCCCTGAAAAAATACGTGAATACAAGGAATCCCTTTCGTTAAGAAAATCCGCCGTAGCTTACGCCGAGCAGCTTCAAAAAGACGTATTTCCGGACAGAAAGGTTGCTTGCATACACGGAAAAATGAAGTCTGAAGAAAAAAGTCGTATCATGGAAGGCTTTGAGCTCGGAAAGATAGACGTTCTCGTCAGCACCACGGTGATCGAGGTAGGCGTAAACGTTCCTAACGCTACGCTTATGATCATTGAAAACGCAGAATGCTTCGGTCTGTCGCAGCTTCATCAGCTGAGGGGACGAGTCGGAAGAAGCAGTAAAAAATCCTTCTGTATTTTAGTTTCGGCATCAAGATCGGCAGCCGCACTCAAGCGGCTTGAAATAATGAAAGACACGTCAAACGGCTTCAAGATCGCAGAACAGGATCTTAAAATGCGCGGCCCCGGAGATTTCATAAAAAATGAAACCGGTGCGATCCGCCAACACGGCAAGCTGAAGCTCACACTGTGCGCGGGACTTGATGACACTAAGCTTTTGTATTCTGCCTTTAAAGCAGCAGAAAATCATATAATCGGCACAAAAAACGCATTCAAAAGCGTTGAAAGG
>JAFYMA010000050.1 GCA_017556845.1 Clostridia bacterium
ACAAGGGACTTATTGATGTATTGCGCGGAGAGTTCGGCTTTGACGGCTTCGTAATGAGCGACTGGGGCACGATCATCGACCGTGTAACGATGCTCAACGCAGGAAACGATATGTACTGCGGCGGCGCAGCTGTTGCAGAGCAGATCATAAGCCAGATCCAGACGGGACTTTCAAACGGCAGACTTGAAATGTCACAGCTTGACAAGTGCTGCGAAAATATTCTTAACTACGTTGCAAAATCAAACGCAATGAAGAATATCTCCGTTACTAATACTATATCCGACAGAAGCCAGAAGCTTCAGGCGATAAGAACAGCGGGTGCAGAGGGTACAGTTCTTCTCAAGAATAACAACAATACCCTTCCCCTTCCTGTAACAACGGTATCCCTTTTCGGAAACGCATCTTACAAGACTGAATATTGCGGCTACGGTGCAGGATACGTATCTGTAAAAGACGTTGTAAACATAAGCGAAGGTCTTCAGAATTCAGGTATCGTGCTTAACTCAACGGTAAGCGCACTTTACAATAATTGCGTACAGCACGATGCATACAGCGACAGCACAAATCCGGAAAACGATACTTGCGAGATCGTAATTTCATCGTCTACCGCAAGAGCTGCCGCAAAGGTCTCCGAATATGCTATATTCACGATTTCAAGAACTACACGCGAAACGATGGACCACGCAAACAGAGCCGGTGACTATATGCTCAACGCAAGAGAAAGACAGGCGATAGAAAACATATCCTCCGCTTTCCACGCACAAGGCAAAAAGTTCATCGTTATCATCAACACAGGCAATCCCATCGAAGTTGCTTCGTGGGCTCACCTCGCTGACGCTATCGTTTATGCAGGTCTTTCCGGCGAGCAGATCGGTAACTCAGTTGCAGACATTATAAGAGGTAAGGTTACACCCTCCGGTAAGTTAACATCAACCTGGCCCGTAAAATTCAGCGATACACCTTACGCTGATTATTTCCCCGGCGATTACAATTCATGCGTATACAACGATGATATTTACGTTGGTTACCGCTATTTCACAACATTCAACGTTGACGTTATGTATGAGTTCGGCTACGGTCTTTCATACACCACGTTTGAATACTCCGATTTCAAGGTTGAAAAATCCGGCGATGACTACATTTTATCAGTAAACGTAACGAATACGGGTAAGGTTTCCGGCAGCGAGGTAGTACAGTTCTACGTAACGAAGCCCGACAACAAAAACGAGCATCCCGTAAAAGAGCTTGCAGGCTACGGCAAAACCGTAACTCTTGCCCCCGGTGCATCTCAAACGATCACCGTAAAGGTCACAAAGGAAGAGCTGAAAACGTATTCAACCGATGATTCTGCTTGGTTTATCGAGCAGGGCGAATACAAATTCCACGTTGGTGCATCCGTTGAAAAAATACATTTCACAGACAGCGTTGTGATCGGTGAGGAAACGACAGTTCTTGATACTGAAAACATTCTTAAGGATACGAGTGCAATTGCAATTATCACAAAGGACAGACCTTCATTTGATTTCAATTCATCAAAGAACATCGCACTCAACAAGCCCCTTGCAAAATCGGGTGAGGAAAGCGGATGCCCTGTAACGAACGTAACGGACGGCAAGCTCAACACAAGATGGAGTGCAGCAGGCTCTACTACCGCAACGTACTGGGTAACGATAGATCTGCAGAAAGTACAGCACGTAAAGGAAGCGATCATAGTATGGGAAGCGAACTCACACGGAGAGTTCACCGTTAACGTTTCGACCGATAATAAAAACTGGGAAGAGTTAGGCCCGTTCGATCACGCACAGGCAAACCTTATATCAATAGACAAGGATATACGTTACATCAACATACAAGGTCCTAAAAACGCTTACTTCTCCATTTACGAAATAGGTGTTTATCAATAAACAGACAAAAGCGTCTGTCGGAAATTTACCGACAGACGCTTTTTTTGCACTGTGAAATAACTAATTTTTAATTTCCCGCATATAAGAAATTCCGTAAAGATCAAGGGCGTGTATTTTTATAAAGCCTTTATCCAAAGCCTCCTTGACGGTCATCTCCTCGCCGTCCGCAAATCTGACCGTCACATAATCGCTTTTGACAGACGGAAAGCTGTAAACGTATTCATCATCCTCAAAAAACGCTTCTATTGCCTGATCCGTCGGTATATTCTTCTCTTTTGCTATATCCCTTATAATTTCTATCGGTCTTTCGTAATACGGCATAAAAACCTCTTCCTTGTCAAACGAAAACCGCATACCGTCCTCAAAATCATATCCGTCACCAAGCGGAGTTGAATCCTTTTTCGAATATACCCATTCTTTGCCGTCAAGGAAAAACGTATATTTATATACGCCTATCTGCTCTGCACTTTCGACGAACAGTGTCAACTGTTCAGCGTCTCTTTGATATTTTCCAAACAGTGCAGATGAATGAAGCATAGACTTTCCAATTCTGAACGTACCGTTTTCACGGTCAAGGAAAAAATACGGTCCATTCTGCTTTTCATCACCGCTTGATACGTACACCTTGTACGATGACGGCATCATCTGCTCAAGCTCATACGTTGGAAAAATGCTCGTCATTTCAAGCGTTTCGGGATCTATTATAAACATATCGTAGCCCATAACTCTTCTTGCAATGCCTCTTGTATAGCCGTTTGTATGAAAGCAGACAAAAAGCGGTGCGGAAAGCTGCTGCTTTTCGTATTGGGTGCTTTGCTCATAATCTGAAGAAAACTGATTTCGTGCAAGTATTATTTTTTCCCACTCGCTTACAAGATGATCGCTGTTTTCCTTACCTGATACGCTTGAGCCGTTAAGCGACAAAATCTGCATACAGCCAAGAACTGTACCGAAGGATCCATCCTCGCGCGGCGTAATTGTATTTTCATCTGATGCATCGTATTCACCGTCACCTGCAAAGACGGATATACCGTAGCCCGGGCGGTATATCTCCGTCACGGTTTCAAAGCCTGCATCGTGCATATATATTCTATAATAGATGATAAGAGATATTTCCCTCATCATACGGTAGTATTTATTATATCCGTCCGACATTGAATCAAATTCAGAATAGTCACCGTGATACGGATATATATCCTGCATACTGCCGTTAAGCTCGAGCTTTTTTACAGCTCCGCTTTCAAGCATACCCGTCAAATGAATGCTTTCATATTTGAAATAAAGAGAGATCGAATCGTTTATGATAAACAGCAGCTCATCGTAGCTAAGGGCAATTCGTTTTCCGCTTGTGCGGATATTATAAAGCTCGTTGAACTGCTCCTGAGAAAAAACGGTGAGGCTTTCGCCGTCGCAATGCAGATACTTATCGAATTTTTCCTTTAAGGCGCTTTGTGACGTCGGCTCATTCAACGTACTGTCTACGATACTGTCAATGCTTTGCTGCATATCAAGCTCGTACGGCTTTTCTTCTGCCCTGCCGATGCTTATGGCATACATACACCCGGAAAGCAGAAAAGATGACGCTAACACCAGACACACAACGATCGATACAAATTTTGCATTTTGTTTCATATAAACACCTTCCTTTCATTTAGCACCTTTTTCCTTTGCAATGCCATTGTATAAGGAGTTTATCTCCAAGTTGTCATACGCTTATTGCAGAGTTGTAAAAATAACGGTTATTTCAGTTCCCCGTCCGAGCTCTGATTTAAAATTCATTTCAGCATTGTGGGAAAGAACGATCTGTTTGCATAACGCAAGCCCCAATCCCGCACCGCCCTCTGCGCGAGAACGTGACTTGTCCGTACGGTAAAACGGCTCTGTTATATGAAGAAGCTGCTCGCTTGTCATTCCTCTGCCGTTGTCGGTTATGATGACTCGGTCTATATTACATTCAATACTTACGCGACCGCCGTCAGAACACGCCTTTATCGCATTTTCTATAAGATTGTAAAACAGCATCGTAAGCAGAGTTTCATTTCCCTTTACCGCCATATATTCGGTATTGCATCTCAATTCAACGTGTGCTTTCTCTGATTTCAGGCTAAGGCTTTGTACGGCGTATGAAAGAACCCTTGATATATCAACGTCAGCCATTTCAATTTTATTTTCGCGTATAAACGCACCGTCGAGCAAAAGCTCTGATATTTTTTGCAGCCGCTCTGACTCAGTCATTATATATTTTGCCGCGATCAGTCTGCGTTCCTCTGTTGTATTAGCCTTTTCAATATATTCGGCATATCCGTGAATGCTCGTAAGCGGTGTTCTCAATTCGTGCGCCATATTATCAACGAGCTGTTGCTTTTTTGCAGCTTCAGTTTCAAGGCTTGACATCTGCTCGTTTATTTTCGAAAGCATTGAATTAAAGCTTTTGGCAAGTAGAGTAAATTCGTCATTTCCCTTTTCCTCTGCAGTAACGGAAAAGTCGCCCGACTGTATTATTTCCGTTGTTTTGCGGAGCTTTTCAAGCGGCTCTGACAGCTTTTTCAAGATGAAGTACAGACATATAGCAAGGAATATTGATACGCTTACAGCAGTTATTATATAAGTCATCATAAGCGATCTGAATTCAGTATCAAGACTTTGTACGTTTTTGGCAAATATCATATCATATTTGCCGTTGCATATTTCAGAGGAAATCACTATATGATGCTTATTTTCAATATCGGTATGCAAAATCGAGTTTTTGCCTATTTGTATATCCTCGTTAAAATTGGAATAAATGACGTTTGATCTTTCCTTAAATGCAAGTAAAATTCCCTTTTTTCCGTAGTGATTTCCAAATGAATTCATAAGCAGTGACGGACTTGAATTACTGTTCGATGATGTCATATCCATGTAATCCCGCTCAAAAGACATAGCAATGTAATACTGCTCGGCAGATGCCGTATTCTCCGAGGATTGAACGTTACGCTTGTATGTATATACTGTAAGGGAAAGTATACCGCAGTTAAGACAAAGTAAGAAAAGTATCAAAGTGAATATATAGGTTTTTTGCCAAAATCTCATTTTCATATTTCGAACCTGTATCCTATCTTATATACGGTTTTTATACGGTCGGATATTGAAAGCTTCTGACGCAGGCGCTGTATATGAACGTCAACCGTTCTCGTGTCGCCCTCATAATCGAACTCCCAAACCAATTTCAACAGCTTTTCGCGTGATAAAGCAAGGTTTCTGTTATTTATCAAAACTTGTAAAAGATCAAATTCGCGGGGCTTTAAAAATATCTCCTGACCGTCTTTATACACCCGTCTGTTATCAAATTCCACTCTTATACCGTCAAATTCAAAGCTTTTGACGTCTGCCCTCGTTCTGCGTAAAACCGCCTTTACACGCTCAACAAGCTCTATTATGTCAAACGGCTTTGTAATATAGTCGTCCGCTCCAAGCCTAAGCCCCTTTATCCTGTCCTGACTTTGCGAGCGCGCAGTAACGAATATAACGGGTACGTCTTCGAGATATTCAATTATATCAAATCCCGAATGATCGGGAAGCATTACGTCAAGGATCACAAGATCATATTTCGGCTTTACTGCCTCTTGAAGACCTGCGCTTCCGTCAAACACCTGGGTACATTCGTGTCCCACAAGCTCAAGATTGAATCTTATAAGATCACTTATCGCCTTTTCATCCTCTACTATAAGAATTTTTGCCATATTGAATTCTCCCGTTATTTCAAATAATGGTGATAACCGTTCGTATTCTTATAATAACACGCTTTTGTTTCCAAGTTGTATCCAAAAAAGATAAAAGATCGGCAGGAAATCTGCCGATCTATAACGTATTGTATTATACGAGCTTAAACTCAACGAACTGCTGAACGCTTGATGTATTGGAAACGAATACCTTGAATTTTCCTTTTTCCGCTTCAAATTTACCGCTGAAGGTGTGGAATTTGAGAGCATCTACCGTAATTCTGAACTGAACGGTCTTTTCTTCGCCGGCTTTGAGAGTTACCTTTTCATAGCCCTTAAGCTCCTTGATAGGTCTTGCAACGGATGCTGTAACATCCTGGATATAAAGCTGAACCGTTTCAATTCCCTCGCGTGTGCCCGTGTTCTTTACGTTTACAGATACGGTGATCTCTCCGTCAGACGTCATTTCGTCAGCGGAAAGAACAGGCTCGGAAATATCAAAGTCCGTATATGAAAGGCCGTAGCCGAAAGGATAAACAGGCTCAAAGGGAGTGTCCATATATCTTAAGCAATAACCGCCACCGCCATTGGGTCTGCCTGTACGCAAACGGTTGTAGCAGTACGGTGACTGACCCTCGTGAGGAAACGTCATAGGAAGCTTGCCCTGGAAGTTTACCTTGCCGAAGAGCAGATTTGCAAGAGCGCTGCCTCCTTCAGTACCGGGCTGCCAGAATATAACTGTTGCAGGGGATACGTCCTTTATCTTTTCAAGCGCAAGAGGACGTCCGCAATAAAATACAGTAACCGTATTCTTGTTTACCGCACACACCTGCTTTATAAGCTCTGTCTGTGAGTCGCTTACGGAAATCCTTGCACGTGTATGAGCCTCACCGCTCAT
>JAFYMA010000001.1 GCA_017556845.1 Clostridia bacterium
AAGCAAGGTAATGTATCTGTCTTAAGCTTGACGGAAGTGTTACCGACTTCAAAGAAGTGCAGTATGAAAACGATCCTTCGGGCAATTCGTACATATCTTGCGGAAGAACGATGCTCTCAAGGCTTGAAGCACCGGAGAAAACGTAATTTCCTATACGCTCGGTGCCGAACGGAATGACCGCTTTTCTGACAGACGAGCCTGAAAATGCCCCGTCGTCTATTACGAGTATTCCCTCAGGTAAGGAAACGTCAGTCAATGCGGTGGAAGAAAATGCATTTTTGCCTATGTATCTGAGTCCTTTCGGAAAATTTATCTCATTCAGTCTTTCACATCCGCCGAAGGCATCATCTCCGATGCTTGTCAGAGTATTTGGAAGAGAAACGCTTTTAAGCGTTGAACATTCGGAAAATGCTCCTTTTTGAATTTTCGTCATTCCGTTCGGAACGGTTACGTTCGTTACAGACAGTGATCTGAATGCATAGCTTCCGATATATTTTACGGGCTTTCCGTTATACTCGGACGGAATAGTTACAGATCCCGTTATATCAGAGTTTGCTTTTTTGAGAATGTAGAATTCTCCGCTCAGATCAAGCACAAGCTCGTATTCGTTTTCCTTACATTCAGTGCAGACGTTATTTGAAAATACGTGCTTATGCTCCTGCGCGGGATCGTCTTCTTTATCCGTTTGTTCACCTGTCTGAACGGTGGCTTCCGAAATCGTTTCATCATCGGTGTTACCGTTTGTATCATCGCCGTTCTGCGTGTCATCTGCGGCGTCTTGCTCTGTTTGCTCAAACAATGTTGGTAATTCGCTTTCGTTATCAGTTTCCTTTTCTTCGTTGAACGAGCAGGAACACGTAATTAAAAGTGTAAAAAACAAAATTATGTATAAAAGCTTTTTCATCATTCTGTCACCTCCTGAGCATTCCATACGCCGTCAGTACATTTTACGTGTGAAAAGTCGTGCTTAAGATCGGTGCTTGCGCTGAGGACGCCGCGCCACTGCTCAACCGTACCGCCAAAGCATATTTCCGTATCTGCGGTCGGAATAAATGTACCGCAAAGCATTTGTACATTGGCAGGGAAAACGATCTGCTCTATCAATAGCGGCTTTGAATATTTGTCGCTGATCTCAAGACGGCAAACGGTAACTCCGCTGTCAAATACGATCTGTCCTATTTTTCTTCCGTTTAAAAAGCTTGCATTTGCATATTCTATATCGCTCTTGATCGTAAGGGTGTCAAGTGCAGGCGGTAAAATATCGTACCGTAATTCCGTTACGGATGCGGGTATGACGACGCTTTTAAGTGCAAAACAGTTGTAAAACATCATATTGCTGAGCTTTGAAAACGTGTCGGGCAAAATTACGTCTTTAAGCTGTTCGCAATCCGAAAACGTATTTTCTCTTAAAAATTCAATGTCCGATCCGAATGATACCGATTCTATATCGGAATTTCCAAATGCATTTTTGCCGATATACATAACGCTTTCGGGCATAGAAGCACTTTTTATGCCGGTGCTTGCAAACGCATCCTCTCCGATAATTTCAATACCGTTATAAAACGTGATATTTTCAAGGCTTTTGCACCCTGCAAACGCCATATCTCCAATGGAAATAAGAGTTTTCGGCAGAGCAAGGTCAGTCAATTTTTCGCAGTTAAAGAAAGCCTTTTCCTGAATGGATACTACTCCGTCGGCAATTACGAGCCTTGTAAGCTCCTTACAGTCGGCAAATGCGGAAAAGCCGATTCGTTTGACGGGCTTACCGTTGAATGTTGACTGTATTTCGAGTGACGTTATGCCGCTGTCAGCACCGCTGACGGTATACGATCCGTCCTGCATCAGCGTGTACTGTATTCCGTTTGACGCTTCGTGCGTATTTTCATCAGCGGTATTTGCCGCAGCAAGAGAGCTTTGCAGTAAAACGGTGCAGACTGCAGCCATGCAAAATACGGTAACGATCTTTTTCATAATGTAAACAACTCCTTCACTGTCTTATTTTTGTATCGTGCGGCAGTATACTCGTGTAAGAGTATCCCCTATGTTATTGTACCATACAAAAAACGAATCGTCAAGTAATTTCTTCCATTTTTCTCAAAAAAAAACACCATTACACACTTTTCTTCTTTGTAAGAAATAAGCAGGTGATTTTGTTGAAAAATTAACACTTTATTATTGAATGCAGGTGTAAAATGTGGTATAATCCAACTGTTTAAATTTAAAAATTTATGAGGTGTAATTATGTACAACAAGAAAAATGTAGAAGACATTGCTGTTGCAGGCAAGCGCGTTCTTGCAAGATGTGACTTCAACGTTCCGCTTGACGGCGACGTTATCACAGACGCAAAGCGTATCAGAGAGGCACTTCCCACTATCAAATATCTTTCCGATAACGGCGCAAAGGTAATTCTTTGCTCCCACCTTGGCAGACCGAAGGGTGAATTCAACCCCAAATACTCACTTGCTCCCGTTGCTAAAAAGCTTTCCGAGCTTCTCGGCAAGGAAGTAATTTTTGCAACCGACGTTATCGGTGAGGATGCAAAGGCTAAGGCTGCCGCTTTGAAGGACGGCGACGTAATGCTTATAGAGAACGTTCGTTACCACAAGGAAGAGGAAAAGAACGATCCTGAATTTGCAAAGGAATTGGCATCACTTGCTGAAATTTACGTTAACGATGCATTCGGTACAGCTCACAGAGCTCACGCTTCAACAGAAGGCGTAAGCCACTATCTGCCCTCCGTATGCGGATATCTTATCCAGAAGGAAATATCCATAATGGGCGGCGCGCTTACAGAGCCGAAGCACCCCTTCGTTGCTATTCTCGGCGGTGCAAAGGTTTCCGACAAGATCGGCGTTATCAATAACCTCATTGAAAAGGTTGACACGCTCATCATCGGCGGCGCTATGGCATATACGTTCCACAAGGCTAACGGTTATTCCATCGGTAATTCTCTTTGCGAGGAGGACAAGGTAGATCTTGCAAAAGAGCTTATGGCAAAGGCAAAGGCTAAGGGCGTTACGCTTCTTCTCCCCGTTGACAACAGAGCAGGCGACAAGTATGATCCCGAGTGCAACTTCCTGCTTGTAAATTCCGACAATATTCCCGAGGGCTATATGGGTCTTGACATCGGTCCCGCTACGGAAAAGATATTCGCAGATGCTATAAAGGGTGCTGAAACAGTTATCTGGAACGGTCCTATGGGCGTTTCCGAATGGGAAAACTTTGCATCAGGTACACGTGCTGTAGCACAGGCAGTTGCTGACAGCGGTGCAATATCCATAATCGGCGGCGGCGACTCCGCTGCAGCTATCGAAAAGCTCGGCTTTGCTGATAAGGTTACTCACATTTCTACAGGCGGCGGCGCATCGCTTGAATTCCTTGAAGGACTCGTTCTTCCCGGAATCGCTTGCTTGCAGGATAAATAATTGTATCAAAGGGAGTTTATCGTTATGAGAAAAACAGTAATAGCAGGCAACTGGAAAATGAATATGACCGCCGCTAAAACGGGCGAGTTCATAAAGGCTTTGGCTCCTGAGGTTGCTTCAATGAATAATGCAGACATCGTTCTGTGCGTTCCCTTTACAGATATTGCGGCTGCTGTTGAAGCGGCAAACGGTACAAATATCGCTATCGGTGCACAGAATGTGCATTTCAAGGAAAACGGCGCATATACAGGTGAGATAAGTGCGGAAATGCTCGTTGAATCGGGCGTGAAGTACGTTATCGTAGGTCACAGCGAGCGCCGTCAGTATTTCGGCGAGACCGATATTACGGTAAATCTTCGTGCAAAGGCGGCTATCAATGCAGGCCTTACCGCTATCATATGCGTTGGCGAAACGCTTGAAATGCGTGAGCAGGGCATTACAGCTGAGATCGTTGCAATGCAGACAAAGGTTGCTCTTATGGGTATAAGCGCAGAGCAACTTAAAAAGGTAATAATCGCTTACGAGCCCGTATGGGCAATAGGCACAGGCAAGGTTGCAACTGCAGAGCAGGCAAATGAGGTATGTGCTATAATCCGCAACGTAGTTGCAGAGCTTTATTCGAAGGCTGATGCAGACGAGCTTACGATCCAGTACGGCGGCTCTATGAATGCAGGTAATGCAGAAGCACTTTTGGCTATGTCCGACGTTGACGGCGGCCTTATAGGCGGTGCATCGCTTAAGGTTACCGACTTTACCGCTATCGTAAAAGCGGCTCAGTAATATGCATTTTAAGGGTATAAGCAGATTTGCTTTGTC
>JAFYMA010000051.1 GCA_017556845.1 Clostridia bacterium
ATAGTACTTATAGTATCTCTTGTACCTTCCGTATGCGTCCTTTCCGCTCTTGGCTTCGTTCATAACGCAACCGAGCACATTAACGTTGGACATTTTGAGCTGTCTCAAGCATCTCTCAAGTTCTTTTTTCTCGGTATATTCCTCTCGGATAACTACGATCATGCCCGTGATAAGACTTGAAATAGAAACCGCATCGGAAACAATATTGACAGGCGGAAGGTCAATAATGATATAATCAAACATCTCCTTCAACCGCTGTAAAATGTTCTCCATTCTTTCTGAACCGAGCAACTCCGATGGGTTCGGCGGAATATCACCCGATGTAATAACAGACCAATTGTCGAGCAGATGCGACTGTATTTCAAATATTTTTGCTCCGTTTCCTCTCAAAAGATCCGTAAGTCCGGGAGATGTTTCAACGCCGAGTTTTTTTGCAATTGACGGAATTCTTAAATCTCCGTCAATGAGAAGCACCTTGCTTCCCTTCTCGGCAAATACGTATGACAGATTTACTGCCGTTGTACTCTTTCCCTCGCCTCTCATCGAGCTCGTGACACCGATAACAGGGCACTTTTCGTTATGAGGAAGTGTAAAATCGAGATTGGCACGTATCAGCTTGTACTGTTCTGTTGCAGTAAATTCCAAATTGCGGTGAAGTGTTTTTTTATTCTCTTCTCCGCCGAACATAAACTTCTTTCGTTTACTTCTGTTACCAAACAGTCCCATTCTTACGACCTCCTTTTTCCTGTTGATTTTGCAGAATAATATCCGTATGATTTATTTCCTGTGTTCAACAGATCAGGTACTTTACCGAGTATCGGATAATCATAAGTTCTGAGAACATACTCCTCATCATGAACAGCATCGTCAAGCAAAGCAGAAATTACAACAGCGATCATAGCAACAAAAATACCAAGTATAAGTCCGATCGCAGTATGCTGTGTAATGTTCGGAGCAACCTTTTGCAGTTCAGGAATAGCTGAATCAACTACTTCCATAGATGCCCCGTCAATGATCTCCGAGATACGCATCGGAAGCACCTCTGCTATCGTGTTTGCGATCTTACTTGCTTCATACGGATCTGTGCATGTGACACTTACTCTCATAATTTCCGTACCGTTTGAAGGTGTATACTTCACCATATCCGAAAGCTGTTTCCATGTATAATTCACACCGGCTTTTTCAATAACACGCTCATATGTACTACGGCTATCGAGAATATCACCATATGTCTTAACAAGACTTTGTGCCGCCGTAAGCTCCGATGCACTTATACTGAAATTTGTGTTTCCGAGCGAAAACGAACTGTTATTTACATAAAGCTTTATGTGCGATGAATATGTTGGCGTAATTACAAATGCGGATATCAAAAATCCTATTATCGCCGCCCATAATCCGCACAAAGCGATAAACCATGCACGTTTCCATAATGTTTTTGCAATATGGACTATATCAACTGTATAATATTCCTCAATGCTTTTTTCTTGCTTTTCCATTTAGACCTTACTTCCCGCGTCGGAACATCGGATTATGACGCTATTTAATCTTCTATCCTATAGTTGACAACATAATGATGATTATGTTGTTTTTTTAAAAATCCGATTTGTATTAGTGGGCTTTTAATCATAGAAAATAATTACCCTTACTGTCAATTATATCACAACAAATCTTTTTTTTCAATAGATATCTGCAGATTTTTATAAATATTCGTTGTTCCAAAATCAAAATCAATTATATTCATAACTACCTCGGTTTATTTTAAATCAAGTTGTTTACACAGTTCATTAATGGTTTTATCATCCAAATCGCTTTGCATGATTGCAAAAATCAATTTGCGTTGACCCTCTGACACATTGGAAAGATCAAGTGTGGTAGCATCGCCAACAATAATAGCAGTATTTATCAACTCTTTTTCATATTCACTTAATTGATATTTGGATAACAATTGCGAAAGAAAATTTTCAGGCACATTTCGCATACCATTTTCAATCGCAGAAAGATACGAAGGCGAAATACAGAGTTGAACCGCCATATCCTTGGCGAATATATTTCGATTCACTCGAATGATCCGTAAAGCTTTTCCTAAATTAGTAAGCATATATACAACCTCACACTTTAATATATAGTGATATTATACCACAAAATTTCCGTTTTGTTAACTGCGGACACAAGGTGTAAATCAATTTCACAACTTGTAAATAACTGATAATGAAAAGCTAAACTATAGATTTTAATTTATTCTTCGAAACATAAATGCTGACAATAAAAAAGCCATAGTACAGAACTCAAATAAATTCTATACTATGGCTGTTCTTGCACTCGTCAATCGGCTTATTTCATAGGATATACAAAACATCCTTATGATAAGCAGCCTAATCGCTCCTTTTTTGTTTTATTCTGCATAAACGGTTACAGGCTGTGAATATACGTTTATCTTTTCCGACGATGACAGAGAATATGTGACTCTGAAAATAACCGTATATTCCCCGCTCTTTTCTGCGGTAATAGCTCCGTTTTCATATTTTAAATCGGAGCCTCCCTGCAAGACCTCAATACTTACGTTTTCAGCCTCAATTATATCAGATGAATACGTAAGACATTTTAAATCAATATCGGTGCTTTCTCCGGTCTTTACACGGTACTCGCTTTCGGTCAGAACAAATTTCACATGATCCTTAACATAGTCAGCATAGTTTGTGGTAATTCCCCACATTCCCATTTTATAAAGCTTTGTAAAAGTGTTTTTATCATTTACCGTCCACGGCCATATTGATATTCCTCTGTACATACAATCGAGCATTATTTCTTCATTCACGCCGGAAAATGACGGATTGAATGTACTGTCGAATCTGCCGGTTGAAGATGCTATATTTTCAAGATCGGTCATCTCAGTAAGAAAACCTGCGGATATTTCGGGAATATCACGTCTTACAAGATTTATCATAGAAGCGTGAAATGATATTACACAGCACTGATCCATAATATCATATTTTTCTATTAGAGTCCTTAACGCAGGAACGAGCTTTCTGTTCGTGCTTTTTATTTCGATGAACAGATTTACGTTTTTCCCCTTAAATTCCTTGAAATAATTCTCAAGCGTTGGGATCGGATGTGACTGTCCCATTTGATCTACCGCATATTTTGAAAGCTGATCATAGGTCATAGATTCAACTGTGCCCGAACCGTTAGTAGTTCTGTCTATAGTAGCATCGTGCATTACAACTATCACTCCGTCAGTTGTAATATATATATCATTTTCGATTATATTAGCTCCATATTCATAAGCCAGAACAGAACCGTACAAGGTATTTTCAGGTGCAAGTGACGGTATTCCTCTATGCCCTATGATATTAACGGGACGAACGAATGAATTTCTGACAAAAACAGAGGTTCCCATACATTTTTCAAGCATTTTTCGATCGCTTGTCACAATTCCATTTGCACCTGACGTAAGAAGCGTGTACAGCTCTATCTTATCATTCTTTTCAGCCTTATACCATACGGTAGTTGAAAGGCTGTACAAAAAATCCGTATTGCTTTGAGTAGCCATATTCGACGGAAGAATACACACGCGGCTCATACTCATATTCGTCTTACTTCTTATATCAGGCAGATCGTTTGATGTAAGTGTTTTATTTGAAAGATCGAGAACTCCTCTTATTTCGCCGTAGGCATTTCTTGATGCTTTTATGTATTCTTCATTATCTGAAACTATCATCGCATCAACATATTTATTATCCTTCAAAAATTTCGAAACAGCAACGGATGCATCATTATCGGTAGGACGAAAGGCAAAAATAACTTTATTTGCAAGTCTGCCTATACCGTCAGCTAACGTCGTTATAACATCGCCGTTTTTATCAAGGATATTCAAGGAAGGATCAACTGTAAAAATTGCAACTGCAGGTGAATTTATCAATATATCGCAAAGCTCTTTTTCTGATGTTATTTCAAACACCATTGCAGCGGGATTTGCAATTTTAGTATCGATATTTCTCACATCTGCAAAGCCCTTTTCAAAAATAAAGCCTTCCGACTCGTGAAAGTCTATCACTACCTTTATATCGTTAAATGAAACCTCACAGCCGTTAGCCTGCAAGCCTATATTTCCTATTGCAAGATCATCGAGTTCATCGTTCGTTTCAACTATTTTATTTCCGTTTATATATCCGGCGCTGTAAAAGCCGTGTACGTCTATGGAAAACTCATATTCCTTACCAAGCGTTAACGATTCGGAAAACGATGATTTTCCGTGATACTTCCAACTGTTACTTTCGGTTTTATACGCAAGCTCTACTCCGTCCGCCAGTGACGCGTTTTGTCTTATACAAAGTTGATAATACGGTTGATCTTCGTTCTGAACACGGTGCATAACCGAAAACCAGCGCCGCTCATCAACAGCTTTGTTTACAGTTGCATTCGTTATTATCCTGTAGTCACCGAACTGACTTAAAAATTCCGGCAAAAGCACTCGCGCAGAATCGGTTCCAGAGGAAGCTGCGGAAAGCGTAAGTGTGCCGTTTTTAACCGTTACCTTGTTTTTACCATTATCAAGAACACGAAGATCGTCTATATCACCGTTTTCAAAGTCATTACTGTAAATAACATACTGGTCATCCTGTGTTGCCCTGACGATAAGATAGACGTTTTTAACAAGATCTCCAAATGAAGCTGTAAGGGTATATACACCGCATTTACTTGCAATAATGCAGTTATTTTCATCAATAGTTATATCATTTGACGTCCATTTTATATGATCTTTTGAAATCGTAGACCCTAAAACAAACTGAACGTCGTATCCGCCGAGATCTATCTTTTCGTTAACGGTTGCGCCTATAGCGGGAGTTGTATACCAGACAGTTCCGATCTTTTCGGAAATCTGACCGTTCTGTATATCATCCGTTTGAACGTCAGATCCGATATCGGTTTCAGAAGTATTAATATCATTATTTGCATTGCATGATACAAGGATAGCGCACAAGCTGATGAGTGCACCGATTCTTAATAAAGCATTTTTCATACAAATTCCCCCGTGTTTTTGATAGTGTATATCATACCTTATACTAAAAATAAAAGACGGCATACACCGTCTTTATTTATCACGAATTAAAAAGATTATAGTCATCTATCGGGACGTGATAGCACAATGAATCCCATATGGCGTCGCCGTCTTGCTCTAATACACCATTAGTAATATGGCAACCAGGAATATTGCTCGCAAAAATATTCAATCCCGGCAAATATTCATATCCGCACTCCCATTTAGCAGCATTAGTTTTTTCTTCACACGCGCTTGCAATGTTCGTCGTTATAGAAAAATCTTCATAAAACACATCTGGAGCTGTATATGTTTTTTTCACTTTAAATACCCCTTATATAATTAATTAAACCACAACAGAGCTGATGCATTAAATTTAAAACGGTTAATAATCTACAAACTATTCTTCGACTTATTATATCACGAAAAACCGAAATTGTCAACCCAAATTCACTAAAAAAACAAAAATCATAACTATAATTTAAAGCAACAAAAAGATAAACATTGACTTTTACTGTGTTATATGTTATACTCAGAATGTTAATTAAAACATAGGGGGATATTATGCGAAGGAGAATTATTTCCACCGCCCTGCTTTTTACAACTTTTCTGTCATTGTGCAGCTGCGGTTCGGCAGTTACAAAAAGCTCCGATCCATCCGGTTCAACACACAGCGATCCTATCAATTCTCAAGACCAACAGACATCCGAGGATGTATCCGCAGATACTTTTTTACCGAAAGACAAGGAATATTCAATTCTTTTCATCGGAAACAGCTTCACGTTTTATAACGATATGCCCGCTTCCCTTTTTGCGCCTATTTGCAAAGAAGCGGGATACAACGTAAAGGTAGATTCTATAACGAGTGGCGGATATTTTCTGCACCAATTTGCAAGCTTGGGCGATAAATACGGCAAGGAGGTCGACCGTCTCTTACATGAAACTAAATACGATTACGTTATTCTTCAGGAGCAGAGCGGAAATGCTGTTTCAAGCCCTTCATCATTTTTCGGCGGAGTTCGCTCATTAGCAAGAAAGATAAAAGCCAGCGGTTGCGAAAATATTATCCTTTTTGAAACGTGGGGATATAAAAAAGGATACCATCTTCTTCCCACTCACGGCGGAGATACTGCAACGATGGAAGAAAAAATGCGTGCATCATACACTGCTATCGCTGAAGAAACAGATTCAGAAGTTGCACTTGTCGGTGTTGCTTTCAGGGATATATACGAAAATACGGACATCAATCTTTACGACAGCGATCTTTATCATCCATCGGAAAAAGGCAGTATGCTTGCTGCTTATACGATCTTTTCAAAAATCTTTAATTACGACGTGCGTGATATGACATTCCGCAAGCGTATCTCCAAAGATGAAATGAAGCTGTTAAAAGCCGCCGCATATAACGCCGTTTTTGAAGATCATCCCGTTGATGACGAATATAAAATAAATTCAAAAGCAGAATAATGATCTTTCACGAGGGGAACTATGCACATACCTACCGCAGAAACGCAAAAGCTTGATATTCTGACGTTTGAAGACGCAAGACAGCACCGTGTTGAAAGCGTCTTATACAACAGAGAAAAGTGGCTTTACATACCTGATTTTTATTCAGAATACAGATATATTCTCGGAACAGTCGGCAAAAAGCCGCTTATCACCATTGGGATCAATCCCTCCACCGCTCAGCCGGATGATCTTGACAATACGCTGAAATCCGTTGAAAGAATATCATCATTCAACGGATTTGATTCCTTTATTATGTTTAACGTCTATGCACAGAGAGCGACCGATCCTGATATGATGGACAAGGAGTTGAACGCTTCTTTGCACAACGAAAATATGCTGGCTTTTGAATGGATCCTGCAAAAAAGCGAACAGCCTGCAATATGGGCAGCATGGGGAACGATAATAGAAAAAAGGCCGTATTTAAAAAAATGCCTTGAGGATATGATACGCATAGGAAACAGATATAATGCATCGTGGTTTACCGCAGGAAAGCGTTCAAAAAAAGGGCATCCGCATCATCCGTTATATTTAAGAAAAAACACATCTATAGATCAATTCGACATAGATGCGTACCTTGGTATTTTATAAAAGTATGAAAATCAACGTTCACACCGAGCTTCCTGATGAGGCTATGTCCGTACGCATCAGCGTATTTACACACGAGCAAGGACTTGTAGATAAGCCCGATGAAACAGACAGAATATCTTATCATCTTCTTTTGTCAGACGATGACGGTAAGGCGATAGGCACTTGCCGTATATTTCCGAGCGATGATGGCAAAACGTATATTCTCGGCAGACTTGCGATCATAAAAGAATATCGAGAAAAAGGATACGGCTCCATGCTGGTACGCTTTGCGGAAGGATACGTAAAAAATCTGGGTGCTGCCGGAATTATTCTTCATTCTCAATATTCATCTAAGGATTTTTATTCAAAGCTCGGATATATTCAATCAAGTGAAAAGGATACTGTACAGGGCGTTGAACATATCTGGATGAGCCATACTTTCTGACAGATCATTACTTTACAAAATTCAGTGCCAATAACGCTATAATCACCAACGCAAAGCATATCACAAACGGTAAAAAGATCGTTTTTATACTTTGCAGATCGTTTTTTCGCTTTCGTTTTTTTGAAGAATTCCTTTTATCACTTTTCAAATACTTTCTTTTGATAGCTTGTGCAGTGCTTTTATTTTCGCGTACAGATTTTGCAAGAGGATCTTTTTTCTCCCGGACACTGCTTTTAAAATCCACGAGAAACTGTATATCGCCGCTTGTATATGATATATCGGCATTCGGCTCGTGAACGAGCTTATTTCGTATATATCTGAGTCTTTTCAGAGTCTTTATTTCTTCACTATCACAATGTCTCTGTTGCATTTTTTCAATATACAGTGTTATTCCCTTTTCACTGTTGAATTTTTGCTTACAAATATCATCAAGCTCTATATACGCTTGTAAAAATCTCGCATCATTACTTTTCATTTTTATCTCCCATCACGCTACAGATTATATCATTGCAAGCTATCAATGTCAATATAATAATTCATTTCAGACTTGAAATTTCATTCAACACGTAATATATTTATTATAAACCTAATAAAGCAAAGGAGCTACTATGCATACTACGTTAAAAAAATCCGTGATGGTATTTCTCGTATTTGCAATTATTTTTGCATCTGTTCCATTCACGGTAAACTCTGCTGACTGGATACCCTCATCAGTCAGATCAACGGTGTTCGATGCAACATTCTATTCATCAAATAACCTTGATGTTCTGAAAGCGTTCGGAAATGACCCTGATGCGTTATACAATCATTTTCTTGAATACGGAGTAAAGGAAGGACGCCAAGGAAGTCCCGTATTTCACATAAAGCATTATGTCAACGCAAATCCGACAGTCAAACAAGCGTACGGAAACGACTTTACAAATGCGCTTTTACACTATGCCAAAAACGGTTATTCTCAGGGCCTTATAACCGCAAATCCTCATAACTTCGGAAAGTCCTTCGAAGCATCAATAAAGTTATCATATGCCGATATGTCCGTCAGCATCAGCAATAACGGTGCTGTAACTGCTGTATCTGACAGCACGGACAGTAAGCAGGTATGGGCTTTTACACAAAATGATGACGGATCATACGTTATAACAAACACATCTACGGGCAAGGTCCTTACAGTTGAATCAAGCGGCCATACAGTCGGAGCAAAGGCTAAAACAGCATCGTACAGCGGAAGCACTGCACAGCACTGGTATATATACAAAAGCGTTTACGGTTGCTTCGTTTTGTCAGCTGCCTGCACATCGGGACTCGTTCTTGACGTAAACGCCGCAAGCACCTCTGCCGGAACAAGTTTGCAAAGCTATACATACAATGCATCTCAGGCACAGCAGTTCAATATAGTCTTTACAGATCTTTACGGTGTGTATAAGTATGACGTAAACTACGACGGATATATAAATTCCAAAGACGTAATAGCAGTAAAAAAAGACATTAAAAGCGGAATTTACGATGATAGCTCCGACGTTAATAAAGACGGAAAGATCACTTACGACGACATAGATCTTATAAACGGTCATCTCGGTGAAAAATACGGATATTCGTATAAAAACTTCATAGCAAGCGATGCTTATAATCTCGGTGTTGCACCGGACGTTCATACCTTGCTGACGTTTGACAACAAAACTTACGAAGCTTACAGAGGCGTTTGTGCAGAGCTTATACGGTCGGGGTATGAAATATATAACTCGTCTGTTATGGGCGGTGTGTATTCGACAACTCTCGTAAAAGAAAAAGGCTTTTATCACGTTTATTGGGTGCAGAGCACAAAGGAGCTTTCCGTAGTAGAAGCACCAAACGGCGGCGATACTCTTCCGCCTCAAGATCCAACA
>JAFYMA010000052.1 GCA_017556845.1 Clostridia bacterium
GCTTTATGTCGCACCATATCGGTATGAGTATGATAGCAGCGGCAAATTTCGTATTTGACGGAATATTCGTAAAACGCTTCACATCGGATATTTATATAAAAAGCTCACTTTATTCTCTTTACGAGAAAATACCGACGGAGCAAGAGCCTTATAAGCATCGTGAAAACGAGCAAAGCACCGTATGCGAGCTTGTAAAGCATAAGCAGGATCAAAGCTGCTGTATCATATCAAACGGATTGTGCCGCCTTAGCGTGTCTGACGGAAAAATATCGCTTGATTACGGTGATATATGTATAAGCGAAAATGAAAAGGAATACGGCAGACTTCGTCTGTTTTCGGATATCAACGGTGACAGCGTCTGTATAAATGACGGAAAAAGCATCTGCTCTGATGCAATAGTACAGTTCAATGCTGAAAATACCGCATCGGCAAGTATGACGGTAAGCGGTGATAAAAGCGTATTCTGTATTGATGTATCAGCACCGGGGGCAGAAAATATCCGTATGTCCTTTTCCGTCGTTATGGCGAATATGGCGGAATATATATCTCACATCAGCTACAGCCGTCTGTTCGTTACTGCCAAATGCGAAAACGGTATGCTGATATACCGAAGAAAAAGAAACGATAAGCCGTTTTATGTATGCATAGCGGCGATAGAAAACGGTCATAGCAGAAGCCTTGAATACAGATGCGAAAATAAGGGAAGGTATTATTCATCAAATGAAAATACGGAATTTTTCTGTCCTGTAACACCCATTGCCGACATTTGTGTTAAGGGAGAAAAAACGTGCTTTCTTATATCCTGCGGATACGATCTGCAAAGGGCAAAGGATCAGATATACGAAATATCAAACGTATCTGACATAACGCAGAAAAATAAAGAGCAGATATCAGAGCTTAACAAAAACGTTTTTCACAACAGATTTTATTCTGACGATATTATGTATGCGTATCTTAACCGAACGTACAGACCGAGTGTTAAAAGCGAAAAGAGTTTTTACGGTGTCCATACGCTATGGAAATACGGTATTTCGGGCGACAATCCGATAATGGTGCTTGATATAAGGCAAGAATATATTTCAAAGGTAGCGCCGTTTTCCGTGCTTACTGCGGTGGCAACTCATAAATCAATGCTGATAAAGGGTGCAAAATACGATACGGTAATACTGTATACGGAAAATAACGAATATAACAGAGAAAACAAACAGACTCTCAAGCACGTGTTGAAAAGCATGGGTGCGCTGTCGCTTCTTAATCAGAAAAACGGAATATTTCTCGTAAGATGTGATGACGAAAAGGAAAAAGAACTGTTTTTTGACGTATCGTTTTATCCGCATATACCGACTAAAAGCGTTCTGCACGGCGAAGAAAAGATCATATCCGCTGAAAGCACGGGCGAAAATATATATGATATCAAGGACGGCTCAGTGGAGCTGGCAAGTCCGCTTTTGGAAATACCGTGGAGCTACGTTTATGCAAACGAGGACTTCGGCACGCTTGTAACGCACGATTCGTTAGGCTACAGCTGGTACGGCAATTCGAGAATGGGGAAGCTAACCGAGCATACGTGCGATGTGCTGCAGTACGGCTCTGAAACCGTTTATCTTGAATATGATGGAGTGCTTTACGACGTTCTGAAATGCTGTGAGAAAGCCGTTTTTCACAGTGAGCAGGCGGAATATACCGCCAACGTGTGCGGCTTGCACATTACGGTTCAGGCTTGCTGTGATGTAAAATACCCCGAAAAGCATGTATGCGTCAAAATAACGAATTACAAGCAGAAGAGCGTCAACTGCGAAATATGCTATAAGGCTGATATCATATGCGGTGAAAAAGCACGTAATTACGGAGCGTTGAGTGCAGTCACAACTGACAAGATTTTGTGCGTTACAGACGTATACGGAAATATGCCGGACTGCCTGTTATACAGTGATAATGGCAGTATTTCAGAGTTCAACGGCAGAAGCGGAGCTTTGAGATGCGTGCTTAAAATGAAGGCTCTGTCATCGTGTAAGGTCGAATATACCTTCGGTGTCCGCCATACTCACATATCACGCAGTAAGACCTTTGATAAAGAGGCACAACTGTATAAAAAGGCGCTTGACGAGTATCTTGACGTATACGTTCTTGAAACGTCGGATAAAAAGCTCGATATAATGTTCAATAAATTTGCAAAGTATCAAGCACTGTACTGCCGTGTTTACGCCCGTTGCGGATTTTATCAGACGTCGGGTGCCTTCGGCTTTCGGGATCAGCTTCAGGATATGCTTTGTATTATGTATTCATATCCCGAATATGCAAGAGAGCATATACTTTTATGTGCCGCCCATCAGTATTTGCAGGGCGATGTTATGCATTGGTGGCATCCTTGTAAGAATAACGATGAAATGGGCATACGCACGAGAATATCGGACGATCTTTTGTGGCTTCCGTTCGTCGTTGAAAGGTATATAAAAATAACGGGAGATGAAACGATACTGTTTACGCCCGTAAGCTATCTGTCATCGCCTTCCCTTGAGCAGTGGGAAAACGACAGATACGAAAAGGCTGAAAAAACGGTTGAAAAGGAAAGCTTATACGCACATTGCGTAAGAGCACTCAATGCATCGTTCAGCTTTGGGCAAAACGGTCTGCCTTTGTTCAAAAGCGGAGATTGGAATGACGGAATGAATAACGTCAAGGGCGAAAGCGTGTGGCTCGGCTGGTTTATGTGCAGCGTGCTTGACAAAATGGCGTATTTGGCAGATATCGCAAAGGACGGCGGCGGTAAGGATCAGTATACGAAAAAGCGCAAGGAGCTTACAGCTCGTATAGAGGATTTTGCCTTCAACGGCAAATATTATATAAGAGGCACGTATGCTGACGGAAAAGCTCTCGGTGATAACGGCACGGGGTGTGATGTCGATCTTATCGTTCAGGCGTTTGCCGCTATGTACGGAGAGGACGAAAAAAGAAAGCTTTCGTGCATGAAGCACGCCAAAAAGGTCCTTTACGATAAGGAAAATGAAATTTTGCGTCTGTTTTATCCGCCGTTTACCGATAGCGACAGATACAGCGGATATATATGCGATTATCCGCCCGGAATACGTGAAAACGGCGGACAGTATACCCACGGAGCAATATGGGGAGCTTTGGGATTTTTCCATGCCGGAATGAATGATGCAGGGTACGATATATTAAAATGTGTAAATCCTCTCGTAAGATACGAAAGCCGGACTCTTGCAAGAAAATACAAGGGCGAAAGCTACGTTATTGCGGCTGATATTTACGATAACGGCTATTCTCCTGCGCGTTGCGGATGGACTTGGTATACGGCAAGTGCAAGCTGGTATTTTATAGCCGTTTTAGAAGGACTTTTAGGCTATGAGGAAAATGACGGTAAAATGTCGGCAAATCCACGCTACTGCAATGACTTTTCACATTTCAAGCTGACAGTTAAGAAAAACTCAAAAATAACTACGATAACGGGGAAAAAGGGACAAGAAATAAAAATAACGTCGTCAGAGGCTTAACTCTGACGGCGTTATTATATTCCGTATTTCAGCTTTATTCTTTCAAATTTTTTTCCGAGCGGTTTGAAAAGCATAATTCCGAAAATGACGTTTGATACTGTGTATAACGCCATATGCGGAAGCGACGTTACAACTGCACTTATATATAGCGATATGGTAAGTGAGCCGTTATAAAATACAGACGTCCATACGTCCATTACAAGCGAATAAAGAATTCCGCAAAGTGCGCCGTATATGATAAATACACACTTGCTTTTCTTGAGTATCGGAGAAATAAGTCCTGACAAAAAGCCGATCGTTCCCCAAGCCAGCATTTGAAACGGCGTCCACGGGCCTTGCCCGAAATACATATTAGATACGAGCGCAGACGTTGAGCCTATAAGAAATCCCGCCTCTGCTCCCATATATACGGACGATATGACCGTTATCGCCGTGACGGGCTTTAAAAACGGTATAAATCTGCCTATAACGCAAAGAGAACTCATAACCGCACAAAGCACGAGCCGTCTGGACGAAAGCTTTTTTGTATCAAACGAGCAGTAAAACAGCAAAATCGACAGTATTGCAATAATGCACGAAATTATAATATAATTGTTTTTGAACGGTAAAAATGTCCCTGCCCATACCGTAAGAGGCATTATAACGAACGGAATTGAATATCTGATGACTTTTTTTAATGTATTCATACCGTTTTTTCACCGTTAATTTTCATTATTTCAACACACTTTTCAACTGTCAATACGTTTTCATAGTAATTTCGGGTCATTATGCTGATGGGCGTCGTATAAAACGTATTACATCTGAAAAACTCAGCAGTCGGTAAGTTTTGCGTACATTCGCCGCTGAAAAGCAAAGCGCATCTGTCAGCACACATTGCGGCAAATTCGCTGTCGTGCGTTACGCAAAGCACCGTCTTTCCGCTTTCTTTCAGCTTTTTTATCATATCGGCTATGCTTAATGACGATTCCTTGTCAAGCCCCTTGGTCGGCTCGTCAAGAAGAAGTATGCTCTGATCGTTGCCCGTTGCCATAGCTAAAGCTAAAAGCTGGGCTTGACCTCCCGATATATCGTAAGGATGATTGTCAAGTATCGGAGTGAAATCATAAGGAAATTCGTTGATATTTTTACATACTTGAAGCTCCTGCCTTACCGTATCGTGCGAAAATACCGTAAGCACGTCCTGCGGTAAAAGCGTGACCGTTTTATACAGATCGCCCGAATATTGCTTCAAGCGCTTGCCGAGTATACGTATTTCTCCGCTGTACGCCCTTAATGCTCCTGCAATGATAGACAAAAGCGTTGATTTTCCGCTTCCGTTTCCGCCCAAAAGACAAAATACCTGTCCCTTTTTCACGCAAAGCTCCGCACCGTTAAGAATGTCCTTGCCGTTTTTCGTATATCTGAAATATACGTTTTTTATCTCAATGGCAGATTCCTTTTGTTCTTCTTTTTTATCTTCGCTCAAATATTTGACGTCGTTTTTGAAATATTTGCGTATGTAATTCCGCCCGTCCTTTACTGTTATCGGAATTTTGCAGTCAATATTGAATTCTGAATATATGCGTGTGCTTGCAGGCAACGCATCTTTAAGAGGAGGATATCCAGATAAAGCCTTAAGCCCTCCATCTACCGAGCCGAAATAAATAAGCTCCTTATCCAATAACAGCATTTTATCAGCGTATTCAAGAAGCGGCTCTATGTAATGCTCACTAATGATAACACAGCACGCTAATTCACGGTTTATCTTTTTTATCAGAGATAAAAGCTTTTCCTTTGCTATGGGATCAAGGCGTGAGGTCGGCTCGTCAAGTACAAGCACGTCAGGCCGGCATATCATAGCCGAGGCAATGGCGACTATCTGCTTTTGCCCGCCGGATAAGGAATCGCAGTCGCTATACAGAATATCGTCAAGACCGAAAAAGCCCGATGCTTCCGCAATTTTTGCTATCATCTGATCACGAGGCATCGCTTGATTTTCAAGTGCGAATGCAAGCTCTGCGTATACCTTGTCGCATACGATCTGCTCGTTTGGACTTTGACATACGTAAGCGATCTTACATTTGTGCGTATCAATATCTCCAAGACGGTTGCCAAGCGGAGCAATAGACGGCACAAGCTGCTTTAAAAGCGTTGTTTTTCCACCGCCTGTTCTTCCGCAAACGACGATAAATTCTCCCTCGTTTACGGAAAATGAAATATTCTTCAAGCTTGCAGAAGAAGACGTAGGATACGTAAACGTCAGATCCTTGACAGTAAGTATTTCCATTTTATCTCCTTTCCTGCTTGTGTTAATGTCGGCAAAAATACGAGTGCTGCCCAGCAAATATACGATGCGTACATAAGTGGTGAGGCTTTCGGTACGGTAATTGTCGGGTAGTATTCAAACGATATACACCCGCTTGCTATTGCAAAAACGGTAACGATTGCCAAAAGCACGTAAATAATAATGTATATAATATCATATAAACGAAGCTTGTAAAACGAAAAGCAAGTGCGGTTAATATTTCCGTATCCTCTTGCTTCCATGCTGTCTGCGGTGATAATGCCGTTTTCCGTGCATCTCGTTATCATTACGGACAAAACTCTTATCTCGCATTTTAATTTGTTTATGACCGTATCGTTTTTACATATTCCCATACATATCTGTGCTTTGCGACTCTGACTGTAAAGGCGTAAAAACATAGGTACAAAGCGTATTACAGATGAAATAAGCAGGGCAATATGGGGCGATAGCTTTCCGAAAAGATATATTATCTTTTCGCCTGTCATTATCCGTGAAAACGAAAAGAACCAATAGATCACGGCTGTTATAGAAAGTGAAGCGGATACCCCGTATAAAACCGCCTCGAGCGTTATTGCGAAATCGTTGATGAAGAAAAGTGCAGTCGCGCCGCTTGTGTTGAAAAGTGGGTTGAGTATTGCCATAAGGACGAATAAAACAATTGAAAATACGGCTTTTTTTGCTGTATTATAGCCGAAATTGCACGCAACTGCACCTATAAGCGACAGTAACTGTATTACAGGGCTTGAAGATGCTGCGGTGATGCACACTACGATAGCGTAAAACGAAAATACGCTTAGCGGGTTGCTTTGCATAACAGTCCTCATGGCGTCTCCTTTCATTTGTTTTCGGAAAAATATGAAATAATGCTTTCGGCAATCTTTCGGTTTATGCCTTTGACCTCTTCGAGCTGCTCCGCCGTTGCTTTTTTCAGCGCATCAAGACTTTCAAAATGCTCAAGCAGTGCAAGAGCCTTTTTTTCTCCTACGCCGTTTATAGCGGTAAGAGAGGAGGTTTTCAGGCTCTTCCGCTTAGCCTGCTTCATTTTGCCGATGGTAAAGCGGTGGACCTCTTCCTGCAGCTTGTAAAGAAAAATGAAAAGCTCGTCGGTTCTTGAAAGAGATATTTCCTCGTATCCGTTCGTCAAGGCGCGCGTCTTGTGATAATCATCCTTGACCATACCGAATATGGGTACGTTATATCCGCGTTCTTCAAACAGACGTCTTATAATTCTCGTATGGGTGCTTCCGCCGTCAAGAAGGATAAGATCGGGAAGCTTTTCGAAGCCTGAGCTTTTTGCCTCGTAGCTGTCAAGCCTGCGTGAAAGCACCTCGTGCATAGATGCGTAATCGTCCTGAATATCGGTGCTTTTGATGTTGAATATACGGTATGCGCTTTTTTTAAGGGATGCATTTTCGCTTACTATCATACCTGCGGTGATATTATCGTTGCCGTAGTTGGAAATATCGTACGCTTCTATTCTTTCGGGGATTATCTCCAGGGCAAGCGCCTTAGCAAGAGAAACGAGCACCCTGTCGCTTTTCATAGCCTCGCTTTCAAATTGGAGCGCCTTCTGCTTTGCGTTATCGCACACAAGACGGCAAAGCTGCGCCTTTTCTCCCCTCATAGGATAAACGACGTTTACGTTACTGCCCCTTAACGAAGAAAGGTATTCCTTTATACTGTTGGAATCATTATCTGAAAAAAGCTGATCGCTTATGAGGATCTCCTTCGGTATCTGTCCTCGTTGCTCGTATATTCCGCAGATGAACGATTCAAGCTCCTCGTCACCGTCGAGTGCGTACGCACCGATGCTGTAGCTCTGCGTATCAAAGATTATTCCGCCCCTTATGAAGAAAAATGCAATGATGCTTACTGCATCTGATCTGTGAATGCCGATAACATCGCAATTCACGTCGCTTGATGCTACGACCTTCTGAGTTTTATACAAAGCTTCAAGGGCGGATATTCTGTCACGGTATTTTGCTGCCGCTTCAAACGCAAGACTTTCCGACGCACTGAGCATTTTTTCATTCAGCATTTTTTTCGCTTCAGATATATCGCCCTTAAGCACAGATTGAACGCCGTCGATCAACGCTTTGTATTCGTTTGACGAAAGCCTGCCGGTACAAACTCCGCAGCATCTGCCGATCTGACTGTTAAGGCAGGGGCGGCTTTTTCCTATATCCCTCGGAAACACCTTTTTGCACGACGGAATACCGTATATTCTTCCGACGGTCTTTACTATCTGCCGTGCCGTCTGTCCGCTTGAATACGGACCGAAATACACACCCTTACCCTTGACTCTGCTGCGTGTTATTACAAGAGTCGGATATTCCTCGTTCGTTAAAAGAATATAAGGATAGCTTTTATCATCCTTGAGCTTTATGTTATACCTCGGCTCAAGCTGCTTTATCTTGCTGTTTTCAAGAGCGAGCGCCTCTATCTCCGTATCGCACAGAATGTAATCAAAATCAAATACGTTTGATACCATTCTGTCGGTTTTTGCTCCATGAAACGTGGACTGGAAATATTGGCTGACTCTGTTTTTCAGAGTCTTGGATTTTCCGACGTATATGACTTGCCCGTCGGCATCCTTCATAAGATATACCCCCGGACGCTTCGGCAAAAGGGAAGCCTTCTGCCTTAAACGGTCAAGGTGCTTGTTTTTTATCATTTTATCTTTCCTTTCCGTAGGGAAGATTTTTAATTAAAACAAAAGGCGAAAAACCGTACCAACCGCACCAACACCTGAAAGGTGAAATAATGCGGCAAAAACACGGTTTTCGCCTGAAAATTCATTTTAAAATACAATTATTCCGCAAGACCGCTTTCAACAAGCTCCTCAAGACCGTTGAGCGCCTCGATCTCGTCAACACCGTCAGCGATGAGAGTTATAACGGAATCCTTTGTAATACCGAGCGAGAGAACGCCAAGCAAGCTCTTTGCGTTAACGCGGCGGTCGTCCTTTTCTACCCATATAGAGCACTTGTAAGAGTTGGCCTTCTGTATGAAGAATGTAGCGGGGCGGGCGTGCAAGCCTACGCATATACGAACTGTTATATTACGGGAAATCATAACTTACCCTCCTGAATACTGTATTAGTTTATGCCCATATTAATCAACCAACTTGGTATGATTATATCAAATAATATCGAAAAAATCAATAGGTAAATTGCATTTTCTTTTATTTTTTTTAAAAAAATCAGCCTTTAGATTTAGAAAACGCCATATTGTGGAATTATATACCGTTACGTTATATCCAAACGGCGCTTATACATTATTGTACGGTCGATGCCTGTGAAATGTTCTCAATTTCCGTTACAATTACGGTAAAGGATGCGTTCTTGGAATGTATCGTCAATTCGGAATTTATATATAATTTTTCAGTCGAGCATATAAATCCGTTTTCGGTATATCTTCCCGTTACGTTGAATACTCCGCTTATATCGTAAAGATCGGCAGATTTATTTGATGAAAGCTTACCGTTTTCATCAAACGCATGAATTACGGTGTTACTGTATGTGTACCCCTCCATAAGCATTCCGAATTTTGCACCGTTTTCAAGATAAAAGACGTCGCCTGCGTTTATAGAAGAAATAATGCTGTCATCAGCTTGTGAAACGGTGAAATGTATTCTTGCCTCATCATCGTATACGGCAGAGGATACCGCCCCTGCGATAGAGCTTCTGAATATTATTCCCGTAATACACAAAAGTATAAAAAGTATGATTAGAACGTCGTGTACGTTGAATCTGATCCTCGGCTTCATTCTGTTACCTCCTGTGCTTCGGTTTTTAATTCCACACAAAGCGCATCGGCTTTTGACGTGTGGGTATTTATTTGCATGGTTTTTCCGACGGCTACCGACGATTTTCCGACTGTGAGTCTGTCGCCCTTGTCAACGGCGTCTGCCTTCACACACAGAACTATATTTCCGTTTTCGTTTGACGGGTCCGGCAGCGACACCCTTGTGAGCCTTCCTATAAGCTCGCCGTCAGCACCGTAAAGCTCCTCGCCGCAAAGGAACGTATCCGAAAGGTAAGACGGTGCGTTTTCGATGACCAGAGTGTATTCTATCGGAACGGTTTTTTTGTTGTTCTGAAATGCAACGGAAACGGTGAATACGGCAAACACGGTGAGCAATACGGATAAAATTATAATTGCATCAAAGCAGTTGAATCTGTATTTTTTCATAGTACCTCCTATCACACCGAAAGACCGAAGCCCGATGCTAAAAGAGCATCTTCTTTTGAAAAATCTGCTATACCCTCACCGAGTCCCATGATAAGAACCATAAGCAGAAACTGCTCTGCGCTGAAGATAATTCCCGACAGTGCTCCATATATCAGCATAGCGATTGTTGCCATTATCGGCGCAATTATATACGGGGAAACCTCAGACGTTGCAAATCCCGTAAAGCCTCCGTGAAGCGACGTTGTGCATATTCTGAAAAATCTGAATACGACGGAGATAAAAAGGATAA
Organism: Clostridia bacterium; assembly: GCA_017556845.1. GTDB lineage: Bacteria > Bacillota > Clostridia > Oscillospirales > CAG-272 > RGIG7213. The sequence goes on from JAFYMA010000052.1 coordinate 10,280, forward strand.
GGCACGGAATACCGAGCGATTCTGCAAATATCAGATAAAACGATGCATCGGTAACGCTAACGTCGGTTATACCCATACCGCCCAGCGGATATGATATTATATTCTTAATTGCATCAGCGTTGGCGCTTGCAAGATCTATACCGCCGAGAAACGTCTGGAAAAGGTTCGTGCCCTTGAACTGAGAAAATACGGAAACGCACGCAACGACGGGAAATGCGCCTATAACGCCTCGTGCAAACGTCCTTTCGTTTCTTGTAAACAGGAACAGACATATGATCGCTCCCGCTGTTATATATCCGCCTGCTGAAAACGTGAATATAAGTGAAATAACGGCAAGGAGTATTACCGTGTAATACACGTTTTCGCTCTTGAACCTTTTATTGAACGTTGAAACGAGCATAACGAACGGAAGCATTACCGCTATATAAACTGCAAATTGGGAGTTAGTCTGAAATACGGAGCTTTCTCCGGTTACCGCACACGCTATCACCGAACGGATGATACCGTGATCGCCCGACGTCAATATCGAAACAACGGAATAAAGACACGTTAATGTCAATGATAATATGCACGTCATAAAGCATCGTTTGATCCACTCAAAGCTCCGCATAAGATTCTTTGAAAGAAACAGACAAAGTATGCCGACGGACATATATAAAGCATGCGAAAAACCTGCCGAGCCGCCGGGAGATACGATGCCTCCGAACAGAACGCATACGGCGAGTAAAAGCACCCAGAAATCACTGTATGCGAATTTTAACGTGCGCTTGAGCTGCAAGACCTTGAATGTATACGAGATAAGCGACAAAACCGCTGTTAAAAACAGTATTTCAGACCTTGCGAAAGGAAATATCAAAAACAGTATAACGACGCCTACCTCAGGCATACGCAAAATGGCGACTGTTGCCAGAAGCGATAAAAACGCACCTATCACCGTATGCGTTGCGGTGAACAGACTGCAAAGCCCGAAAAGCATACCGATTATTATGGAAACACCCGACGGGGCTTGCTTTGCGCGGACACTGTATATTTCGTAATCCCTCGCACCGAACATATCAAAAACTATAAACCTCAGGGGCTTGTTATGCGTTGCATATTCACCGAAGGATATCTTCTGACATATAAGCGGCACCGACAGTAAAATACAAAGAATGCTTGATACTAACGAAAAGTTATCAAATGGCACTGAAAATATATACGGCTTGATCGCACACGATAAGACGGAATATATACCGAACGAAAGCATAAATATTCCGATGTCGCGGCAGCGGCAGGAAACGATATTGCCGATAATTCGAGTGGTGAAGCCCGCAAATATATTGCGGCACAGCCGTTTTGATATTTTTCTTCTTACGGAAAGTATTTTGTCACTCGGCAAAAAACGGTCCTTCAGCGCTTTTATCGCACATTCGGAAAAGCGTTCCTCCGTTTTGTCATACGTGCACATTATCCTTGAGGCAAGAGAGGTCTTTGCCTTTTTGTAAAGATATGCGTACAGCGAATACAAAACGGCGAATATAAGACCGACGTTTGCGCTTTTCTGCTTTTTTTTCTGAACCTTTACGTTGTTCATTGATCGTCTTCTTTCTTTTCGTTGAGCTGCTGTATCAGATCAGGGCGTACCTTCAATGTTTTTTCGTACGATGCCTTGTATCTGAATTCAGCTATTTTTGCGTGGTTTCCCGATATGAGAACGTCCGGGACCTTCATTCCGAGAAATTCATAAGGCCTTGTGTATTGCGGATATTCAAGCAGTCCGCTTGCAAAGCTTTCATCCTCGTAGCATTCCTTGTCGGACAGCACTCCGGGAAGAAGCCGGCATACGCAATCGGCAAGAACGCACGCGGGCAATTCGCCGCCGGTAAGCACGTAATCGCCTATGGAGATCTCCTCGTCAACTATCGTCTGTATGATCCTTTCGTCAACACCCTCGTAATGACCGCACAGTATTATCAGATTTTCATATTCGGATAATTGCTTTACCTTTTCGTGATCGAGCGTTTTTCCGCCGGGAGACATATAAACGACTCTGCGCTTTATATCCTCGGGCATCCGGCTGCATATTGCGTTGTAGCAGTTGTATATCGGCGGGGCAGCCATAAGCATACCCATTCCGCCGCCGTACGGCGTATCGTCAACACGGCGGTGCTTGTCCTGCGAATAGTCACGGATATTGTGAAAATGCATTTGTACCTTTCCCGACTGCCTTGCTCTGCCGATTATACTTTCGGACATAAACGCATCGAGTGCTTCGGGAAACAGAGTCATTATATCTATTCTCATTCCAACAACCCCGGTATTACCTTAATGTAAACGCCGTTTTCTATATCTACCTTTTTGATGAACTCGTCAATTGCGGGAACGAGAAATTCACCGTTGTCCGTTTTGACGGTATAAACGTATGACGATGGCTTTTCAAGAATATCCGTCACGCATCCGACCTGCTCTTCTGTGTCAATATCGAAAACAGGAAGACCGATAAGATCGCACAGAAAGTAACTGCCCTCACCGAGCTTCAGATCGGAACGCTTTGCATAAAGTGATCTTCCCTTGTATCCTGCACCCTTTTCGGGATCCGTTATCCCTTCAAATAAAACGACTGCAAATCTATTGGCATTTCTTGATGAAAGTACGTTCAAGGCACTTCCGTCCTTGAGATATACCGTGCGGAGAGATAAAAAATCCTGTGCCGAATCCATCCAGTATTCGACCTTCATTTCACCTTTTATGCCGTGCGTGTTTGTAATTCTGCCGATCTCTATATATTCAGATAGCTTTCTCATTAAAACGGTACTCCTTTCAGAAGTCGTCTAAGACCGTAATCACAGCCATTATAACATATAAAATAAAATATTTCAAGTCATTGATTATAAATAATACTTTATATGAAAAAGAAAAAACGCACGTGAAGTGCGTTTTATTCAGCCTTCGGGCTGTGTGATCTTTTTTTGAAAAGAGTTTCCTTGAATTTTGCTTCCGTGCCGTTTTTTATCCTTTTGATGTTTATAAGGTGCTTATACAGCATAACGAGTGCTACGGCTAAAAGAAATACAGTTCCGACAATATCCCTTGTCATAACGGCGTATACGATGGGAAATGTCACGCACGCGGTTATCGGCACGAAGCATATATAATTCGTTATAAATGCGACCGCTGCCTCAAATGCCAGAAATATAAGAAATACACGCCAATCGAACATCAAAACGAGTCCGCCGTAGCAGGCAAGCCCCTTTCCGCCTCTGAAGCCCATATAAAAGGGGAAAATATGGCCGAGGCTGCAAGCACATCCGCCTATCATTGCAGCAGAGCTTATATCCGGAAAAAGACGGCCGCACAGCCATACAACAAGACATGCCTTTAATATATCGCATATTGCACACAGTATTCCTATGCCCTTGCCGAAATGCATAAGGGCGTTTGATGCTCCAGCGTTGCCTGAGCCTGACGAGCGTATGTCCTTTCCCTTTATCATTCCTATGATGTATGACGGATTGAACGATCCGATAAGATATCCTGAAAGAATGCACGCGACGTATTGCATAGCCTATATTCTCCTTTCGTGCTTCGTTTTGCAAGTTATGATGCTTGCGTATACTTCAATATCATTATTTGGTAAAAATTCTGTTTTTATTCACTATTGCTGTTTTATATTCAGCACAGCCGTTTCCGTATGCGTCGTATTCGTTGACGTTGAGATACGTTTCTCCGTCTATTTGCAAAGAGCACGATCTGCTGAATTTTATGTTGATGCATTTACCCTTAAGAACCGTTACGTTCTTTTTATACTTTATGTGCTCACTTTTGAAAATAGAAGGGAACATGATAAGCGTCTTCAGCCTGCTTTTGCAATGAAAAATGCATACGGAAAGCATATTTTCAGGATCGTTGCGAGATTGCTCCGGCGTCGGTATCATACCGCCGCCGTAGTATTTTCCGTGCATCGTGGGGGCGATCCATACGTTGCTGAACTCGTATTTTTTACCGTCAACAGTAACTGTCGCACTGACGGGCTTGAAGGCATAGATCAATCCCTTTATTGCTATTTTTCCGTAGTTTACGGGCTTTGAAAGAGAACGGAGCTTATCACCGACCTCACAGCAGTAGCCGTCAATTCCGTATCCTATGCCGTTTATAAAATGACGGACCGTGCCGTTTACCTGACATACAGGTAAATTACGCAGATACTGCGTTATGCAAAGCATTTGTTCATTACATTCAAATTCTCTGTAAAAATCGTTTCCCGTTCCGCTCGCACAGCAATAAATATCATTTGAAAAATTGATGTGCGATATGTCATTTGCAAAACGGTTCAACGTGCCGTCACCGCCGCACACGACGATATTGCAGTCGGTCTTGTCTGAAAGAAATGCCTCGTAGTTCGTTATTTTCGTCATATCGGCAATTCCCTCTGCCTTAAGCTCATCGCGCAGAGAAAGTGCCTTTTCGTAAGCGGTATTTCCGCCCGCCAAGGGATTGTAGATTATGTAATACTTATTCACGGCAGTACCCACCTTATTAAAAATATCGAATAAGTATATATCCGCAACCTCAACCTAACCTCAATTAAAGTTCAACTTTTGTTGAAAAATGTCAAATAGGGAGTCTTACAGTGAATTTGCAGCCCCTCGGCGAAAGATTTTCAACGGCTATTTCTCCGTTTGTAACTGACAGTATTTTTTTCACCAATGCCAGCCCAAGACCGTTTCCGTTGTCCTTATGAGAGCTGTCGCCTTGATAGAATTTGTCGAAAATATGTTTTTTTGCTTCCTCCGAAATACCGTCTCCGCTGTCCTCTATAGTGAAAACTACGTCTTGCTCGGTGCGTGTAAGACGAATCGTGATAAGTCCGCCGTTCGGTGAAAATTTTATCGCGTTGTCGATGAGATTGTTCCATACGTGAAAAAGAAGTCCGTCGTTTGCGTATATTGTAACGCAGTCCATTTCTACGTCAAATTCCGTTTCTTTTTCCGTCCATTTAGGCTCTAAAAGCATTATTGAACGGCGGATCTGCTCGTCTA
>JAFYMA010000053.1 GCA_017556845.1 Clostridia bacterium
CGCATTCCCACCAGAAGCAATGTTTAAGAACGCCGATTTTCTCCTGCCTCAGGCATGAAACCTGGATCATTGCAATCAAAATCCGGCTTTGTAGCCATAGCGAGTATCTCGCCTGTGTCCGGATCCATTATTATGCTCGTCACGCGGTTCTGAGCATCGGACGTTTCAAGACACTCTTCAAGATACTTTTCAAGAATAGACTGGATGTTGTAATCTATCGTCAGTATAAGATCGCAGCCGTCTACTGCCTTAACGTAGCTTTCGTATTTGTACGGCATGTCGAGTCCAAGACCGTTTTTTGCCGTCACTATCTTTCCCGACGTTCCCGTCAGATAATCGTCGTATTGGTATTCAATGCCGTAAAGGCCCTGACCGTCAGTACCGGTAAAGCCAAGAACGTGCGACAGAAGATTTCCGTACGGATAATATCTTTCCGTGCTCGTTACAAGATGAACACAGTCAAGCTCGTATTCGGCAACGAAAGCCCTTACCATATCCGCTTCTTCCTTGCCCACGCCCTTTTTGATCGTTTCGTCCTTACGCTTTACAAGTCCGCCCTTTTCGTATACGAAATCGTAATCAACGCCAAGTATGCGTGAAAGATTTTCAGCGATCAGTCTGCGTTCTGCGTTGCCGTCAATATCTGCAGGAGAAATAAATACTCTTTCTACCGTATTATTATCCGCCAGAAGTATTCCGTTTCGGTCGTATATCTTACCTCTTGATGCAGAGACCGTAGTTTCTCTTGTTATGTTTTCAGACGCTTTTTTCTGATATTCGCTGTAGCCGATTATCTGCAGATAAAAAAGACGTCCTGACAGAAAAAGCATAGCGAGCACCAGTATAATCACCAGTGCCCTGTCTTGCCAGTTTACTCTTTTTGGTTTTATACTTTTTATGCTCGCCATCCCTTTCAATATTGAATTGCACCCATGTAAATATATTTCGTTACGAACCGATATATTCCATAATTTCATTCAAGCTGTCGCCGAGAGCGGACAAAAGAGCCGATATTGAATAATCGTTCTTTTCTTCCGTTGAATCAAGCACCTTGGATTGATCGTCACCTGCAACGCTTACGTATTTTTTAGGTAATTTATCCTCCTTTACCATTCCGAGAGATGAAGCCATTTGCTCTATGTACTCAAGATCGTTCTTCTGAGACAATTTAAACCGAAGCTCCTCTTCCTCTTCCACAAGCTGCTTCATATCGTTGCTCATTTTTGCAACAGAAGCGTTGTAGTCTGTCACCTCGATACTTATAAAAACTATAAACATCAAAAGTAACGCACATATCACCGTCATAAATACGGTGCCTATCGGCAACGGAGTTTTTGCTTTTTCTTTTTTAGTAAGCGTTTTTTCCTTTATTTTCAATTTCTTTATGTTTACGCTCGTTATTACACTGTCCGAGGGCTGTGGAGTCGGTGCATTGATCGGTGCGCTTACTGTAATATTTTCAACGGTCATTCACGACCCTCTCTTTCTGTCCTTTATTTAATAATTCATTGTTTGCTTTAATTCAAAGCTTTTCCGCTATGCGAAGCTTTGCACTTCTCGAACGGGGATTTTCCTGAAGCTCTTCATCACTCGGCAAAATCGGTTTTTTATTCACCGCTTTCACCTTCGGCGTTTTGCCGCACACGCAAACAGGGAAATTTGCAGGGCACGTACAACCGCTTGACAAGGATGCGAATGTTTGCTTTACTATTCTGTCCTCAAGCGAATGAAAAGTTATAACGCATAGTCTGCCGTTTTTCGAAAGCCTTGAAACTATTGCTCTTAACGTCGGTTCAATTATCTCAAGCTCACTGTTTACGGCTATTCTGATAGCCTGAAACGTTCTTTTGGCGGGGTGATGTCCTCCGATCTTTGCCTTTGCAGGCATTGCGGATTTTATTACATCAACCAACTGCAACGTAGTCTGTATGGGGGCGCTTTGCCTTTCCTTTACTATTCTTCGTGCTATGGACGAAGCAAAATTTTCTTCCCCGTACGTATATATTATTTTCTTTAATTCTTCCTCTGAAAGCTCGTTGACTATATTGTACGCGCTAACAGGATCAGAGGTATTCATACGCATATCGAGCGGAGCATCCTGCATATACGAAAATCCTCTTTCCGCACAGTCAAGCTGGAAAGATGACACACCGAGGTCGATCAACGCCCCGTCTATTTCGTCAACGCCCGCCGATTGCAATATAGCATCTATGTTTCTGAAATTATCGTTTACGTAAGTTATTCTGTCTGAAAATCTTTCCAGACGCTTGCTTGCTGCCTTGATAGCAGTAATATCGGTATCAACGCATATGAGTCTGCCGCTCGTGAGCCTTTCAGCAATAAGACCGCTGTGGCCGCCGCCTCCGAGTGTCAGATCGCAATACGTTCCGCAAGGATCAATATTCAGCCCGTCGATACATTCCGACGCCATAACTGAATAGTGGGAAAAATCATCCGCACACGTATTTTTGCTCATCGTAGCTCCCATTTTTCGCACTCCTGCATCTTACATACCGTACGATGCGTACAGATCCTTGATCTCGTCGAGGTCTTCCTCGGCTATCATCTGCTCGTATCTTTCAGCAGACCATATTTCGATCTTATCGCCCATACCGATTATAACGGCATTTTTACCAATCGCAGCGTGTTCCCGCGCCTTTGTGCCGAGAAGTATTCTGCCGCTTGAGTCTATTTCAGCGCTTTGCGTTCTTCTGAATATCGAGCGCTTCGGCTTTTCGCCGTTAATAGCAGGGAGCGTTGTCATTATCTGTTCGGAAAGCTTTTCCCACGATTCTGCGGGAAACACCGTGATACATCCACTGAAGCCGCAGGAAATGTAAATATCAGAGCCCAGCTTCTCACGGAACTTAACGGGAACGAATATTCTTCCCTTGGCGTCTATCGTATGTTCAAATTCACCCACAAACACGAGCTCTTACCTCCATTTCCTCATTTTCGGTGCAAAGTTATCCACACTTTCCACATAGTTCTCCACAAAGGTGAACTACAGCTGAACTTTAGTTGCACTTTGCTACACCGACATTATAATATAAGCAAATAAAAATGTCAATATTCAAACCGAATTAAACTCCGATTTTTTTTAAACTTTTTGTAAATTCACATATCTTTCCACTGTTTTCAGTTATTCACGATATACAGAGAACGGAATATACTGCTATAAAGGAGGTGTTGGCTATAGATAACATCGGTATTGCTCTGCTTTTGACACTCGTAGCAGGTATGGCAACGTGCATTGGCGGATGTATCGTTTTCTTTACAAAAAGCACTCGGTCACCCGACAGATTTCTGGGCGTATGTCTTGCTTTTTCGTCGGGCATTATGATATACATATCATTTACGGAGATATTCCGGAAGGCTCAGCAAGCCCTCGGAGGAGATACCTTCAAGGCTTTTCTTCTGACAAACGTCGGATTTTTCGGAGGAATAGCAATAATGGCTTTAATAGGCGCTGTTTTGCCCGAAAAAAAAGCCCCGTCATCACACATAATGATGGCAGGGATATATGCGGTTGCGGCTACTACAATACATAATTTTCCCGAGGGACTTGCTACGTTTATGGCGGTGCTTGAAGGCGGGGAAGCAGCCCCCGTCACGTTTTTCGCTCTCGCCATACATAACATTCCGGAGGGATTTGCCGTCGCCATGCCGATAGCGTATGCAACGGGCAAAAAAATGAAGGGCTTCGCATCATCGCTGCTTTCGGGTATAGCAGAGCCGATAGGCGCACTTTTAGGTTGGTTTTTTCTCAAGCCGATAATGACAGAGGCGGTAAGCGGTATGATATTTGCCGCAACCTCGGGAATAATGGTATATCTTTGCTTCAACGAGCTTATTCCGCTTTCATTACGGTATTGCGGCAAAAAGCTCTCCGTGATCTGTATTACACTCGGATTTCTTGTGATCGCATCATCGCTTATTCTTTTATCCTTGTAAGCACATTAAAAAACACGGCACAATTAAATGTGCCGTGTTCAGCTTGTTTGCGAATATTTTATTTTACGTATTTTGCAAGATCGTCCTTATTTGCGACTATGGCTATATACACCTCGTCCTCCATAAGTGCGAGTGCTTTTTTCATATATGAATTAGGAATAGCGATACATCCGCTGCTTGACGTATCATTCGGCACCGTACAGTGCAGGAATATCGCACTTCCCTTATAAGGAACCGCAGGATTTACGTTATAATTTATCATCGTTGCATACGCGTATGACGTTGTATAATTTATCAAACGCTCGTACAAGCCTGCTTTGTGCCACGCTGAATCCTTATTATAGCCCTTTACGTGCTGATTGTACGTTGAAGAATTGCTGTTGCTGTCCCAGTAATCGTCACTCGTTACCTTCGTGTATCCTCTCGGCACCGTACAAGGTGCAGACGACACACCGAAGCATTCACCCATCGAATAAATTCCCGCAGGTGTTTTTCCATCACCCTCAAATTTATTTTCAGGCTCGCACACGCCGTTTCGTCCAAGATATCCGGTGCACGAAAATTCCGTAGTAAGCTGTCCGTTATTTATCGAATACGCATACAGCGTGCAAGAAGTGCCCGAGCCCTGAACGACTACGAAATACGTATCAGCCGTAGAATAATTCGGCAAAAAAGGAACGACCGTTGACACGTCGGAATAATTGGGAACCTTGACGTCAAACTCGTAAGACTGACCGAGATTGTTATGTATCACATTTATATCACTGTTGTTTACCGCGCCGTCGCCGTTTGCATCAAACGCAGATTTGTCCTGATATTGATTCGGTGCTTTTATGTATTTCAATGCTCTGAGAATGTCTTTCGTATTTACAATACCGTCCTTGTTCAGATCGCAGGAGGTAACGTCCGCCGCTCTTGGTGCAAGTCTTCCGCCCGCAGTCATTGCGCAGACGATCGATGCAAACACCAAAACCGTGCATAAGCATATTATTCCTATTCTTTTTTTCATAGCATCTCCTTTAGCAAAAATTACAATTTTATTTTGATAACCACGTATCTTTTTGTACATTTTATCATACGATTTTATAATTGTCAATAGAATTATTGATACTTTATTTTATACAAATAACAAATTTACACTTGAAATGGTGATGACCTTGTGATATAATATGTAATAATTTTACCTAATGTTGAGTTTTTCACGGAGATATTATGAAAAAACTTCTTGCCATAGACGGCAACAGTATATTAAACAGAGCCTACTACGGAATACGTCCATTGACCACAAAAAACGGTTTATTCACAAACGCCGTATACGGTCTTATAAATACGGTAAGCTCTAACATCGAAAGCATACAGCCCGATTACGCCGCCGTTGCCTTCGATCTGAAAGCCCCCACGTTCCGCCA
>JAFYMA010000054.1 GCA_017556845.1 Clostridia bacterium
AGGTAGAGCACTTGACTTTTAATCAAGGTGTCCGGAGTTCGACTCTCCGATGGATCACCAAAGGCTTACGGCATACCGCTGTGAGCCTTTTTCGTTTATTATTTCTTATTAAGGAGAGAAAAATAAAGATGAAAAAGCTCAATGTTGAAAAGCTGAAAAGAACGGTTGATGCAAGGATAAAAGATGACGTTGATTCCTGCCGTGTGGGTGCATGTGCCGTTCGTGTTGTACAAAGCGGCAAAACCGTATACGAGTTTTTCAACGGTGCTGACAGCTGCTCCGTTTTCCGTCTTGCTTCAATGACTAAGCCGATAACAGCCGCAGCCGTTCTTATACAGGCATCAAAAGGTATCATTGATATTTACGATGACGTTTCAAAATATATTCCCTCTTTTAAGGATATGGGCGTCGGCAAGGTGGAAAACGGCTCTGCGGTATTTGATTTCAAAGCGAAAACGCCTATAAAAATATTTCATCTTCTGACGCATACGAGCGGACTTGGGTGTATGAACGTCGGTGCGTTACAGCACAGTAAAATGACGCCTGAACGATCATCGTCCTTAAGATCTGTGGTCGATTTTTATTCAGAAACACTTCTTGACTTTGAGCCGTATACGATGCAGTATTACAGTCCGGGAGCAGCGTTTGACGTGCTTGCGCGGATAGTGGAGCTGACGAGCGGAAAAAGCTATGACAGATTTTTAAATGATGAAATATTCACACCGTTAAAAATGAGCGATACGACGTTTTCACCGACTGCGGAGCAATGGAAACGCTGCGTTCCCATGCACGACAGAATTAATGAAAAAAGCGTTATTTCACCGACGGTTGACGGCTGTGTCTTTGAAAGCATTCCGCCGTCTGCCTTCAGCGGCGGGGCAGGTCTTGCCTCAACGCTTGACGATTATACGAACTTTGCGGAAATGCTTTTGAACTGCGGTGAGCTTGACGGTGTTAAGATACTGCCGAGCGAATACGTAGATCTTATGGCAAGTCCGCTTTTGCCGAGCCGAATCATGATGCCGCCTGTCGTCTGGGGACTGGGCGTGAGAGTTATAAGCGATAACTCTTACAAGGCCTTAGGACAGGGCTGCTACGGCTGGAGCGGTGCTTACGGCACGCATTTCTGGGTAGATCCGCAAAATGAAATAGTCGCCGTTTATATGAAAAACTCACGGTACGACGGCGGAGCAGGTGCAGTTACCGCATACAATTTTGAGCTTGACGTAACAGCCTGCCTTGAGTAAACATAAAAATGTATGCCCGTATTTCTAAAAAAAGAAATGCGGGCATATTTTCATATATGACAATATATCTTCACGCAGGGATATGCGAACGTTTGCATATCCGTTGCTTGATTACATACAGATCTATAAAACGTTTTTGCCGTTACAACTCAAAATGCTTTATTTTCTTTTCGGATCTATCAATACGGTTTCACATTGTATATGCTTTATTGCAAAACAAAAATGCTTTTCGTTTTCCGAAAAGCATTTTTTTAATATTATGCGTCTTTTTTGTATTCTGCACAGCCGCTTACGTAATTGGATATTTCAAGAGCAAGTCTTATATCGAGCTTTTCAAATTCTCCGAAGCGTGCCGCTTTTTCATACGCTACATCTGCAAAGGCATCGCCTGCACACGCATCGACTATTCTTTTTACATCGTCACGGTTTATATCACCGTCTCCCGTAACGTCACCGAATATTACTATGTAAAACTCGCTCGTACCTGCCTGCACACGCATTCCCGTCGCTATATTCTGATCATCTGCAACAGCAGCACCATCACGGTATACCGTCACCTGCGATGCGTCCGTTTCGGCAAAGCTTGCAAACATACTTCTGATATCCGATATTTTTGTACCGATCTGTATGCCCTTGACAAAGCTCTTACCCGTTTCTTCATCCTGCTCAACATCGAGCATGGTTTTATATACAGTGACCTCGATAGTACATTCAAGATCCTCGAACGATGCAGTTACAGTAGCCTCACCGACACCGATCGCGGTTATCACACCGTTTTCGTCTACCGTTGCAACGGAGTCATTGTTCGTCGTATAGATCACAGTTATCGTGGATATATCAAAGCCCTCGGGCGTTACTATAAGTGTAGTTGCATACGTTTCGCCCAAAAGTATCTCGCACGTATCATTTTTAAACGACATACCGTCAAGAATCGGATTTTCAGGGGGATCTACCGTTCCGCTTTCCGTAGTGCTTTCGCTGTCTGATCCGGTAGTATTTTCATCGTTTGTGGTATTTTCCGCTGTATTGCCTTCCGTTGTGTCCTCACCTACCGCAATAACGGAAAAAGTGAACGTAAGCAGTATACAAACGGACAACAGAACGGAACATATATGCTTCAATATACTGTTCATAAACAACTCTCCTTTCTCAATACTCCGACGTCATTTCTTACTGTCATCATTACTGATAAAGTCATCGTCATCGTAGTCGAATGCAGCAACCGTAGGCTGTTGCATATCATCGTCATCGTCATCATCGTCATCATAGTAATAGTCTTCATCTTCCTTTTTGCGTTTGATGTATACTACTATGAAATACGTACATCCTGCAAGAACCGAAACTAAAATGATGACCGCAATTATCCATCCGACGATTTTAAACGTGCTTGCTCCGTTATTCTTATCATCATTCTTATCACCGCTTTGCGTTGAAGGTGCTGTATCAACGGGTGTAGTCGAAGGCGTTGTTTCAATACCGCCGGATATTTCGGACATACGCTGTACAATAGAATTATACTTGCTCGTTATATCGGCAAATACCATAGGGCTGAACTGCGAGGAAAGCGTTGCATATCTGCTTTTGAGATCCGCTACGGTCGATGCATCCTTGACCGTAAGGGCATAGGGATCTATTCCGTTGACCTCATTTTTGAAGGCATTGAGGTTTTCGTTTGAAACGTATTCGGCAGTAAACGTGCCGATCACCTCGTCTGCGACCTTTACCTCGACATTGACAGTTCCGATAACGTCCTTCATATATTCGCCAAGCATAGATGAATCTACCGTTCTGTCCTCCTGTGTGCCGTCCGAATACATTACCGTAACAACGATACCTGCAGGATCGACTGCGTAGCCGACAGGTGTTTTGGGATATGTGAGTACAGAGCCGGGCTTGATCACCGCCGTATGAATGGAAACGTTTTTAACGTTGACCATCATCGTCGTGTTGTAGTTATTCATATAAGTTACTATAAGAGCCTGCTCACCGGGCATAGCCTTATCGTAGCCCGAAACGCTGATGTGGGAGTCTGTAAGGGGTATATACGATATACCGTTTTCTTCTTCGTAGGGGCTTTCGTCCATATACTGTACGATAAGCTCACCCTTTGAAAGATTGAGATTTTCATTCAATGCGTATTCTTTAACGTACGATCCGGTTTTAAGCGATATGGACTTTATCTCACGGTTGACGGTGAACTGATGTGTTACCTCAGCGCCGTTTGCGTTGAATACCATAACGTAAGTGCCGTTTTCCTTTGCGTAAAACGGATTCAATACGGCAACGGGCTCACCGCCCTCGTATGTCACTTGTGCAGTAGCGGTGTTGTTGAATTCGACCTTTACCATCTTATCGTATACCGCTTCGTTAGTGCCGCTTTCGTTAAAGAGTATATCAGGGCGTACAACGTATGCCTTGACATCCTGCGTTATCGGTGTCTTACAAGTTACCTCGTTAGTTGTATTTCTCGTATGGCTATCGTAGATGTTGCATTTTGTTATTTCAAATTCAGCCTTTTTATCACGGGCAAGATCTTCTCTTACCTTCAGCTTGAATCTGAAAAGAATGAATCTGCTTATATTTTCACGGGGCAGATAAGTGCCTTTATCGTTAGCATAGCAGTAATTCATATCTATTTGATCTTCACCGCTTGCCTCTATACGCAAAATATCGCCGTTATTTACCGTCAGCGTATTTCTCTCAATAGAGTCTGCAACAAGCTCGAACACGGACGTATCGAACTTTACAGACAGCTCCATAGCTGACACCTTCGGCGTCATTGTAGCGTAGTTGCCAAGCTCTACGGTAACGAGTATCGTGTCGCCCTTCTGCGGGCTTGCAGACGAAACAGATACCTTTATCTGAGCCTTATCCTTTTCGGCTACCGCAAGCGTCGGTATCTGTATGACCGACATCACGGTCACTATCGCAAGGATAAAAGTCAAAAGCTTTGTTAATTTCTTTTTCATACTTTACCTCTTATAAAAAATCATTTGGTCAAATACATACAAACGTCCCACGCGGGAATATAAAGCGGTCTTCTGACCCTTATGTGCGGATGATCGTACATTGAATACGCCTTTGGAATAAGCGTAAACATATCACTCGGACGGTGATACAGCGACACTGAAAGATCGGGAGCATAACGGCTTATCGTTTTTTCAGCACCGTCAAGAGCAGATAGCTCAGATCCCTCAACGTCAAGCTTTATCATATCCGTTTTTTCACCGTTCAATATCTTATCGACCGTTGCCATACGCACCTGTTTAGTTTTTGCACCCGTTGCATTTTCTGCAAAAAGCGAGGTGTTTCGGTTGCCCTTTTCAAAAACATCGACCGTGCCGTCAAAGCCGCCAAGTGCCGCATTCACGGCAATTAACTCTGTATTCGGCGGCAAAGCTGACTGCGTAAGCTTTCTGAAGCTTCTGCTGTCAGGCTCAAATGCATATATTTTGCGTAAATTCGGACAAACGCTTGCCATAAATCTCACGCTGTCTCCGTTATACGCACCGCCGTCAACATAGGAAATATAATTATAGCACTTCAATTCCTGTTTTGCAACATCAAATTGCGAATTTTGTGAAAAATCAATATATTTGAGTTTACCCGACAGTTTGAAATTAAGCACTTCGTCAAATACGTTTTTCGACTCTTCATCGCACAAAAGGCTTCGCGCGTAATCAAATTCATCCTTATGCTCCACGTAATATCCGTATGTAAAAAGCTCATCCGGACATACGGGAAGATCCGGCGCATAAAGCTCGTATTCACGGTCAATATTGCGTATATTCCGTATCACGTCGGGAAGCTGCGTACCGAACGAAACGAGTACGATGAATCCGTCCTTATATTTTTCACGCACATCGCTGAATGAAAGCACCGTCTTTCCATGGAAGCTCTGCCCTCTGACAAATCCGTCAGAGGCAAAAAAGTCATCTGCGTGTCTTCCGATCCTTTCAAGTGCCAAAAGCAGCTTATCCGCGCCGTCACCCATTCCGTATACAGCTATCGGCTTATCGCTATACGATAAATAATGCCATAAGTCATTCTTTTCTTCTATCATACCGTCCTCCGACTGTTTGATGTATTATAAACCACATTTATTAAGTCGGTATAAAAACATTTAAAATATTTCTGCCCTTGTCCTTGGCGATGTAACAGAAAATTTAAACATATTGCTCTGTTTGTCTTGAAATATGAAAGAATTTGTGATAATATAGTATTATTGATCAATAATATTGCATTAAATAAGAATAGGGGGCTTTCCGAATGGCAGACAGCACCAAACTGTTCAGAACGTCGGTGAACGGATTCAACAAAAGCGACGTGACCTCTTACATTGAAAAAATGAATTTCGATTTCAAAAAGGAAACGGAGCGTCTGAACGGTGAATTGGCAGAAAAAGAAAGATTGCTGAAGGACAGCGAAGAAAAAAACAAAGAATATACAGCTAACGCCGATGATGCAAAGCGTTTGCAGTCATTGCTGGATCAGGCAGAGCAAAAGATCGCACTTCTTGAAAAAAAGCTTGCCGAAAGCGAAGAGCTTATAAACGCCCAGAACGACGCACTTGACTCCTTGTGCGAGGAAAATGAATCGCTGAAAGATTCAAGCACTAAATCGGACGACGCGCAAGCTGATGGGCAGATAGCTGAAAAGGCTCGCTTGTATGACGAAATGTCGTCAAAGATCGGACAGATACTCATAGATGCGAACCGCAATGCAGACGCTATTCTGACAGATGCAAGACACTGTGCGGATACTATAATAGAGGATGCAAACAAGCGTGCAGGCGAGACGGTATACAACGCATCAAAGCGCTCTGAGGCAATATACGCCGAGGCGATACGCAAATCAGAGCTTTTCAAAAGCGAATATATCGCACTGTTTGAGTCTTGCTCAATGCAGATAAATTCAGCCTTTGACGCTTTATCGTCAGCCGTACACGAAAGCAAGGAATGCCTTGCAGACAAGGCAAACGGAGTAGGGTCGGTGTTCGGCAAAGGCGAAGACGAAAGTAACGCGTGATATGCGTTTGAATAACAAATAAATTTTATAATTTTACAGGAGAACAATTATTATGGATACACTTTCACAAAAAGCGCTTGAAATGGCGTGGCAGTCACTCAAG
>JAFYMA010000055.1 GCA_017556845.1 Clostridia bacterium
CGTAAGCCTCCCCCTGGACGAGGAAGGTTTGTAGGGGCGGATTCTATATCCGCCCGCCTACGATAATGAATAATCTCCTATGTCAAAACGACATAGGAGATTCTATATTTTCATTTTACCGCATTGTAATAGGAAAACGATATATAATTAACGATACATTTTTTCTATAATATAATAATTATCATTAGGCTTTAGATTTACTATCATAACGGCAACTTCCGCTCGGGTAACGTAATCCTTTAGATGATAAGTTCCGTCGGAGACACCTCTTATGATTTCCGGTATATCTTCTTTCGGAGGATAATGAGCCCCTCCTGCAAGGTAATGTTTATGTCTGAAAAACTCCACCGATTCAACTGCATAATCGGCAACCGGTTCGAACACTTCCGGCAATTTGTAATGATCGTAAATTCCCATCCGAGATGTATTAACGACTTTATAAAGCATAGTTAAAAAATCTTCTCTTGTAACAGGCTGACCTACACCGAAATATCCGTCTCCGATTCCTTCGGTTACTCCTTTTTCATATGCCCATTGCACAGCATCGCTATACCATTTTCCGGGTTCCACATCTTTAAAAGAATACTCTTCATAATGCGGAATAGAACCAATATCACTACAACTATATTTCAAAGATTGAGGGAGATAATTAAAAAAAACATATCGCATACATATCTTGGCAATAATTAAAACCGCCATTTCTCTGGTTACGTATGTATGAGGCGAAAAGGTGGTTTCGGAAGTACCGACCATAAATCCGGTATTAAACACAAAACGGCAGGCAAAATCATACCAGGAATCTGCGGTTACATCGGAAAAAGGGTTGGGAAAGGTTTCTTGATACGGTATCTTTGTTATCCAATAGTTTAAATCCACGCCTTCATGATCCCCGCCCTCGGCAACGGCGGTGAATGGCAGAAGCATTGCAATACACAATACTACGCAGATAAACTTTACAAACCTTTTTAACATGATATAATCTCCTTTCGAATGTTGAAATTTAAGGTTTCGTATACAATAACGATTCAGAAGTACTTTTTATTTCAAGATTTTCAAAAAAATTATTATTTTTTGCATTTTTGTTTGTAAAAAAGAATAATTCCGACGTTTTTGATTAAGATATTGCGTCAGACGCGATTATTTGATATAATAAACTTAACGAATCAAAGGAGGATCGAAGATGAGGATCCCGATGAATTTTATTTGTGCAAGACATGAGTTCAACACGCCCGAAAGGTACGTACCGCAGCCCTATTTCCGCCGTTCGTTTGAGGTAAAGGGCGGGCTCGTTTGCGCCGAGCTTATTATCGGCTCGCTTGGATATTACGAGGTGCATATCAACGGCCGTGATATAACCAAGGGTGAGATGGCGCCCTACAGAAGCAATCCCGACCATTACGTTTATTTTGATAAATACGACATTATATCCCTTCTTTCCGAGGGCAAAAACGTCCTTGCCTCTTTGTTGGGAAACGGACTTCAGAATACCGTAACGAAGACCTGGGGCGGCACACGTTTTCCCTGGAGAAGTGCTCCTGCACTCAGCTTTGAGATCGGTCTGAAATACGCCGACGGCAGCGAGGAAAAGATAGTATCGGACGAACATACTCTCTGCTGTGATTCTCCGATAATATTCAACGACTTCCATTACGGAGAATATTACGACGCACGCCTTGAGATCAAGGACTGGGACACCGTGGATTTTGACGACTCCTCATGGAATAAATCCATTCAGCGCAAGGCCCCCAGAGGCAAAGCAAAGCTTTGCGGCGTAGAGCCTATACGCATAATCGACGAAATAGAGCCGGTTTCGATTACCGAATACGACGGCGGTTACATATACGACTTCGGCGTAAACGAAGCCGGTCTTTGCCGTATGAACATCAAAAACGGTCAGCCCGGTCAGAAGATCCGCACCGCGCATTTTGAAACGCTGGTTGACGGAAAGCCTCATTTTCGCAATATCCGCTTCGCCGACAACGCTCCGATGCAGGAGGATGAATACATCTGTGCCGGCGGCGACGCGGTACATACTCCCAAGTTTACCTATCACGGATTCCAATACGTTCTCGTTACCGGAATCACGTCCGAGCAGGCTACACCCGAGCTTCTGACCTATCTTACCATCCATTCGGACCTTAAAAAGCGCGGATACTTTACCTGCGACAACGAGATCATTAACAAGATCCAAGAAGCTACCGTCAGAAGCGATCTTTCGAACTTCCACTATCTTCCCACCGATTGTCCTCAGCGTGAAAAAAACGGCTGGACGGCAGACGCCGCGCTTTCCGCAGAGCAGATGCTTGTTAACATCGAACCTGAAAACAGCTGGAAGGATTGGTTGCGCAACATCTACAAAGCAATGGACGAAAGCGGTATCGTTCCCGGCATCATACCCACAGGCGACTGGGGATACGACGATTACAACGGACCTTGCTGGGACTGCGTAATCGTATGGTTGCCCTACTACACCTACAAGTACCGCGGAGATATCGAATTTTTAAAGGAAGCGGCGACACCTATTCTTCGTTATATCAATCGTCTTTACAATATGATAGACGACCGCAACCTTATTGAGCATCCCAGCGGAATGGGTGACTGGGCTCAGGTCGGACGTCCCAGCGGACGTGCCTTCAGAACTCCGACCGTCGTCACCGATTCCATTATTTCATACGACATAGCACAAAAGAGCGCTTTTATATTTGACGAGCTGGGATTACACGAATACGCGTACGTTGCAAGAGCTCTTGAAAAACGCCTTTACGAGGGCATCCGTACACATCTTATTGATCTTGAAAGCGGTAAGGTTCACGGAGAAACCCAGACGGCTCAGTCGATGGCGATCTATTACGGTCTGGTCGACGGTGAAGAAAAGAAGAAGGTTCTCGATCATCTGATAACCGTTATCGGCTGGGATAAAGAGCATATGAACGTCGGCGTTCATGGCGGACGCGTGCTCTTCCGCGTTCTTTGTGACAACGGATATGCCGAGCTTGCCTATAATATGATCGCCCGCACCGATTATCCTTCCTACGGTAACTGGATCGCAAGGGGCGCGACCACCCTTTGGGAATTCTTTGACGCCGACGGATGCGGCAAGATCGATTCGCTCAACCACCACTTCTGGGGTGACGTTTCGGCGTGGTTCTTCCGTTATCTTGCCGGTATGGATATCAATCCCTGCGCAGGTGATATCAATCACGTCAACGTCGCGCCGATATTCATTTCCGAACTCAACCGCGTGGAAGCAGAGCACATCCTGCCCTCCGGTACCCTTCACGTCGAATGGGAAAGAACGAACGGATCGATCACCTTGTCGATATCCTGTCCCGAATCTCTTCACGGCGAGATCAGGCTTCCCGACGGATGGCACTTTGAAGGCGGAAATACCGTTATCGCTTTGAAGAACGGCTCCTTTACCATCGCTGTATAAAAGTTAATATTGACATCAGGCAAAACGAATGCTATAATGTAATCAATATCGGAACTGCCACCGGGTAGTGATTGCATTAAGCATTCGTTTTCGCATCGTTAGGTCTTTGAAGATGCGGTTCGGGTGCCTTTTTTATTACGGAGGAATTATGAAATCGGGTGTTATAATTTCTATGCTCAAATCTCTGAGCCGTTTTGAACGAATATTATGGTGTTTTTCCCTGCTGACCGTTACCCTGTCGTATATTTTCAGTCCGGAATTTATGCCTGTTACATTTATTGCATCTCTTATCGGGGTAACCTCACTGATATTTATCGCAAAAGGAAACGCCTGGGGACAGATCCTGATGCTGATTTTCGGAATACTCTATGCAGTTATATCGTACAGGCAAAGGTATTACGGTGAAATGATAACCTATCTTGCCATGACCGCTCCGGCCGCGCTCATCTCGGCTGTAACATGGTTCAGACATCCCTACGAAAAAGGCAAAAACGAGGTTAAGATATCCCGTCTTAACGTCAAAAAAATATTTGTGATCTGCTTTGTCACCACCGCTTTGAGCTTTGTATTTTATTTTCTTCTCAAATACTTCAATACGGCTAATTTGTTTTGGAGTACCGTTTCGATTGCAACCTCGCTTTTAGCATCGCTTTTGACGTTTCTGAGAAGCAGTTATTATGCGCTGGCTTATTCTGCAAACGATATAATACTTATCATCCTCTGGATATCGGCATCGCTTGAATCACCCGGAAATATACCGATGATTGCTTGTTTTTCGACATTTTTTATCAATGATCTGTACGGATTTATAAATTGGAGAAAAATGCAGATTTTACAGAAAGCGTAATACGTTTACGAAAGTACGTTATTTTGAAAATTATTGTTGAAAACCTTAAATCGATATGTTATAATGATTTTGTTTATAATACGTAGAGCAAGAGGAAGAACGGATGTCAAACAAACGCGGAAAATTTATAGTCCTTGAGGGACTTGACGGAAGCGGAAAGACAACTCAGATAAACAAGCTTGAAAGACATTTAAAAAACAAGGGTCTTGAGGTTATCGTTACGAAGGAGCCGCAGGCAGACCGTCCTATAGGTCAGCTTCTGCGCCGCGTTCTCACTCAGGATGAAAAGACCGATCTGCGCGTTGCCGCATCCCTTTTTGCCGCAGACAGACTCGATCACCTTACCCGCAGGGACGGCATTATCGACGCTCTGGAAAAGGGAGCTTACGTCCTTTGCGACAGATACTACTTTTCAAATTACGCATACAATATGGTGGACGTCGATCTTGACTGGATAATGTCGCTCAACCGCGAGGCGGTAAAGATCGGCAAGCCCGACCTTCATATTTACGTCGACGTTCCAGCAGACATCGCTCTTTCGAGGGTAACCAACCGCGGAGAGACCGAGCTTTTTGAAAACCTTGAGCGTTTGCAGAGAGTTCACGACAATTACGACGTCCTTATCGACCTCCTTGCTGCAAGCGAGCAAATTTTCCGTGTCGACGGTACCCGCGACAGCCATATCGTGTTTGCAAAAATACGCGATTTTATCGACAGTGAAATTATAGGAAACTGATCCCGTTTTTCGGGATCTTTTCTATTGTATTGTGAAAAGATATA
>JAFYMA010000056.1 GCA_017556845.1 Clostridia bacterium
CGTGCGATGCGCCCTTTACAAGACCTGCAATATCGACAAATTCTATAACCGCAGGGGTGTACTTTTGCGGTGAGTACATTTCAGCAAGCACGTCAAGACGGTGATCGGGCACGGGAACGACGCCCACGTTCGGCTCTATCGTACAGAAGGGGTAGTTTGCACATTCTGCCCCTGCCTTTGTTATTGCATTGAAAAGCGTACTTTTTCCAACGTTAGGAAGACCTACTATACCAAGCTTCATAAATAATAATTCCTTATCTTTAATAAATATTTCCTGCTTGATTATATCACCTCAAAACGAATTTGTCAATACAAAACGGGATGTTGCATCAAGGAATAGTAACCGCCTCGTCCCCGTTTTCAAAGTAAGAGACGATGCAACGATTCTTTATGCAGAATTGACAGGCGTAAGAGCGTTCGTACAACGCAGAAAACGCCTCGTCCCGTTGGGGGGACGGGCGAGGCGTAACACCTTCGGTGTTGTTATCTTATTCACAAAACAGAAAGGTAAAACTAATATACATAATATATTTATTACTTAAGAACGGATATAAGGAAAAATCTGCTGCAAGCACGCTTTTCGCACTTGCAGCAGGTCATTTATTTTATCTTAACTCGTTTCTCTTTATCTTACCGCTGATCGTTTTGGGTAATTCGGTCATAAACTGTACGACTCTGGGGTACTTATACGGAGCTGTATGCTCTTTTACATAGCTCTGAATTTCCTTTTTCAATTCGTCAGTTCCCTCTTTGCCCTTTACGAGAACGATAGACGCCTTGATTGCCTGACCTCTGATCGGATCGGGTACTGCCGTGACCGCGCACTCTAAAACGTAGGGCAACTCCATAATTACGCTTTCGATCTCAAACGGACCTATACGGTAGCCTGATGATTTAATAACGTCGTCAGTTCTTCCGACGTACCAGAAATATCCGTCCTCGTCACGCCATGCAGTATCGCCCGTATGATACAGTCCGTCGTGCCATACCTCTTTCGTTTTTTCTTCATTTCGGTAATAGCCCTTGAAAAGTCCGCACGGTGTACTCTTGTCAACGTGGATAACGATCTCACCCGTTTCGCCGACGGGAACGCTGTTTCCGTCCTCGTCAACGAGGTCAACGTCATATTGTGGACTCGGTCTGCCCATTGCGCCGGGCTTCGGAGTCGTACCTACGAGATTGCATATAGAAAGCGTCGTTTCCGTCTGTCCGAAGCCTTCCATAATAGTAAGTCCCGTCGCCTTGCGCCACTGGTCGAACACCTCAGCGTTCAACGCTTCGCCTGCCGTTGTTGAATACTCAATTCCCGACAGATCGAACTTAGAAAGATCCTCCTTTATGAAGAAGCGGTACATAGTGGGGGGAGCACAGAACGTAGTTATATGGTATTTTGCGAACATCGGAAGTATTTCGTTTGCATCAAATCTGTCGAAATCGTATGTAAATACTGCCGCCTCGCAAAGCCACTGTCCGTACAGCTTGCCCCAGACTGCCTTGCCCCAGCCCGTATCGGATATTGTAAAGTGAAGTCCCTCGGGATTTACGTTATGCCAATATCTTGCCGTAATATAGTGACCGATAGCATATCTGTAATCGTGCATTGCGATCTTCGGATAGCCCGTAGTGCCTGACGTAAAATACATCAGCATCGGATCCGTTCCGCACGGAGAATCGGGACGTCTGTCATAAACGTCTGACATTGCCGCAAATTCCGTATTGAAATCGTGCCAGCCGTCTCTTTTTTCGCCGACCATTATCTTTATTATGGGCTTGCCGTAAGTTTCCGCTGCCTGATGTGCCTGATTTGCCACGTCGCCGTCGGAGGTACAAACGATAGCGCTTACGCCTGCCGCCTCATAGCGATATTCAAAATCGTGCTTCATAAGCTGATTTGTAGCGGGTATCGCCACTGCACCTATCTTATGAAGTGCAACGATAGAAAACCAGAACTGATAGTGACGCTTCAAAACGAGCATTACTCTGTCGCCCTTTTTAATTCCCAGCGACTCAAAATAATTCGCCGTCATAGCGGAATACTTTTTCATATCCGCAAACGTAAAGCGTCTTTCGGTTTTATCGTTTGAAATATGAAGCATTGCCAGCTTATCCGGGCATTTTTCAGCCAATGCGTCAACCGTATCAAATCCGAAGTTGTATTTGTCTTCGTTTTTGAATGATATTTTTTTCAATACGCCGTTTTCGTCACATTCCGTGTCGATGAAGTTTGCGGCGATGCTTGTTGCGTGAGCATCACGTCTTGCTTTCCTTTGAGAAACGATCTGCTCAAATTTATCCTTTTCATCAACACCGTCCGTCTTTTTCAGAACGATAGCGTAAAACTTCGTTCCCTCAGGGTCGATGGCAACCATTCCGTGAGGCGCTGATGAATTGTAGTAAATGGAGTCACCGGGGCCGAGTATTTCGGTATGATTTCCGATCTGCACCTTCATTCTGCCCGAAATAACGACGTCAAACTCCTGCCCCTCGTGCGTTGAAAGCTTTATGGGACTGTCAACATCAGATGCGTTGAACGGCATTTCGACCATAAACGGCTCTGCCGTTTTTTGCTTGAAAAGCGGCGCCATATTA
>JAFYMA010000057.1 GCA_017556845.1 Clostridia bacterium
TACGAACGCCCTTTTAAGGGCGGCAAAAGTGGCAAAGGCAATAGGCTTGAGTATACGAAAGCCAGCGGCTTGAGCCGCTGGCCGGTAGTATTGGGCTTTTAGCCCTTGTGCAAACCACCCGTTTGACGGGTGGTTATGATTATGTTTAACATCAATCCTCGGGAACGATAAGACCGTAGTCATTGTCCTTACGCTTATAAATTACGTTGGTCTTTTCCGTTTCAGCATTTACGAATACGAAGAACTGATGTCCGAGAAGGTTCATTTGCAGAATTGCTTCCTCCACAGACATAGGACGGAAGGAGAATGTTTTTTCCCTTATTTTAAAGGGAGCCTCGTCTTCTTCATCTGCGGGAATATCGTATACCGCTTTGTCAAAATAGCTGTCACGTAATCTCTTCTGAAGGCGCGTTTTATTCTTTCTGATCTGACGTTCGATAACATCTACCGCAGTGTCGAGTGCGTTGCGGTAAGTATCGCTTTCTTCCTCAGCACGGAAAAGCGTACTTCCGATAGTGATCGTCAGTTCAAGAATTTCCTTTTCGTGCTTTTTGGAAAGGACTATCGTCGCCGTTGCGTTATCATCGAAAAACTTATCAAACTTGGAAAGCTTCTTTTCAATGATCTGTTTTAAATCATCGGTAACGTTAACTTGTTTAGCCACTATCAATGTTTTCATCATAAAACCACCTTTACTGTAGACTGCAAGATCATTGGCTTTCTACCTTGCAACTATACTATACCATATAATGATGAAAAAATCAATAGGTTTTCACATTTTTTTAGTGATTTTTAATAATTTTCTCTAAAAGGTCATCGGATATTTCGGTCAAACTGTCGCATTCGCTCAAAGCCCAGATTTCTTTGTGGGTAATTGACGAGCCTGCGGGAATATCCTGCAGGGCAGAGAGTGACTCAAGCTCAAAGAAATTGTTGCCGGTGAAAAATTCACAGTTTACGCCCCAGTCGGGATATTGCGCATTTTCATCGTAAGCAAACGTCTTTTTGAAAAGTACGTTTTTGTTAAGATAATACACCGTGCCTTCCTTGCTTTCGCACGCTATTTTAAAGTCACATCCTGCAGTTTTATCCTGGCGGACTGCGATAAACTTATCTGTGAGCGTAAGACGCTTGTCCGACAGCTTTGTATACGGCCACAGAACGATACGTCTGTTAGGAAGCAGACCTGTGTTTTCATCGCTCAGCTTTACAAAGCCTACACCGCCCTGAGCCATTACCGATAATGCCCACACAGATCCGTTCACTGTTTCAGAGGAAACGTTTTTAACGGTATTGTATACGCTTACCGCCCCGTCGTTTTCAAATACGAGCTTAAGCTCGGTCATTATCTTACTGTTTGGAAGTGTCTGCTGTGAAAACGTTACGGAGTTTCCGTTTTGCTCATATTTCAAGGGGAAATTGTCGTTCAGATACGTTTCGGGATATGCTTCCGGAGACATCCATATTCTGTGTCCGCCGTAAAGGTACCATACAGCATCCTTGCCGAAAACGTCGGACATAGGGGGATCGTTTCTCATCGTTTCTCTGTTTATATCCTCAAAAAACAGATTTTCTCCGCCATTGTACGACATATATATAACTCGCGGACCGAGCTCCGTCGTTATGCCGAGCTTTATATTGCCGTGCGTAATAAATGCGGTCTTTCCGTAATTTTTGTATTCAAGTATTTCGATATTCATTTTTAATATCCTTTCCTTTATATTATTCCTATATATTCCGCCATCTCGTTAAGTGAGTCGACGAGCGACGGTGACGGACGAACTTCTTCAAAGTTCTTGCTGAAAAGAAATACCTTTCCGTTTTTACAAGCAGATATTTCTTCAAATCCCTTTCGTTTTCTTATATCTGACGGTGTGAAATCCTCATCCTTTATAAACGATACTATTATTTCGGGATTTGCATTTTGCATATCGGTAAGGCTTACCTTTGATACGCCGGGCTTATCCTTAAATGCGTTTTCAGCCCCTAATATCTCAACAAGCTCGTTTACAAGCGTGTTTTTACCTACTGCGTAATAATCGTCTGCTGTACCTTTTTCGATATACACCTTGCGACTGTTATTTGCTTTTGATGCAAGTGATTTAAAAAGCGATATTTCATCGCGAATATCATCAATTATGCTTTCAGCACGGTCGCTTTTGTAAAAAATTGCACCTGCCAGGCGGATATTGGATTCAGCGGTGGTTATCGTTCCGCTGTCAGCAAATACGAATACATTGAAGCCGTTGCTTTTTAAAAGCTCAACATCGGCATTTTCATTCGACGAAAAAATAACGGTGTCAACGTTTTGCTTTGTAAGCATTTCGGGTGTAACGAATTCGTCAGAGGCGATCTTTGCTCCTGACGGTATTCCTTCGATCTCCTTGCACGCGGCAGAGCAGGTCTTGACAAGTCTTGCACATCCGAGCTGTACTATAATATCAGCTGCGGAAGGGGAAGAAACGTATACGCCTGCCGGTGCTTTTTCAAGCGTATATGAGTTCCCGTTATAATCGCAAACGTCGATGCTGTACGGTCCCTCCGTTTCTTTTTCAGACGGCAAATTACCGCTTGATGCTGTATAGCTAAAAAGCTGAAGTGCAAGTATTAATGATAAAACACAAAAAAATATTCTTTTTATTTTCATATCAAACCTCTTTTTTCAGAGTAATAAATATTCTTTGGGGCAATAATCGTTTAAACTTATTATTGAAGGGAAATGTTATGGAAATACAGAGATATATAGAAAATATCCCCGTTGAAAAGGAAGAATTTGCTGATAAAACGGTAAAGTCGGAAAAAGTGTCCGATGCAATAAGCCGTGCAGTATCACGCACAAGCATTTCAAAAACTGATATACAGAATGCAGAATAAGAAAGCCGCTTTATATATCAGAGTATCCACGGATGCTCAAAGAGAGGAAGGGTATTCGATCGAGGCACAGACGGAAATGCTTAAGGCATATTGCATCAGCCGAGGTATAAAGGATCATATTCTGTATGTTGACGGCGGATTTACCGGATCGAATATCCAACGGCCCGAAATGCAGAGAATGATAGAGGATATAAAGCTCGGACGGATAAGCTGCGTAATAGTTTATAAGCTGGACAGACTTTCAAGAAGTCAGAAGGATACGCTGTATCTTATAGAGGATATTTTGAATCCGAACGGCGTCGGATTTGTTTCATTGCAGGAAAACATGGATACGTCTACGCCTATCGGGCGTGCAATGCTCGGAATAATGTCTGCCTTTGCTCAGCTTGAACGTGAGACTATAAAAGAACGTACAGACCTTGGCAAGCGTGAAAGGGTAAAAAGCGGCTTATGGCCAGGAGGCGGAAAAATACCGTTTGGGTATGATTACGACAAAGAACGCGGCATACTCGTTCCTAATAAGGATGCTGAAGTTGTAAGACAGATATATTCGCTTTATCTTCAAGGGTATTCCACTTTAAAAATTGCAAGGCTGACGGGGCTTAAATATGAACGTCTTGCATTGCAGATTTTAAAAAGGAAAACCAATGCGGGATATATAGTATATAACGGTACGGAATATAAGGGTGCGCACGAGGCGATAATTTCCGAGGACGTGTTCAATGCAGTGCA
>JAFYMA010000002.1 GCA_017556845.1 Clostridia bacterium
AAGCAAGCGCTGCATCCCTGAATGATTGCAAAAGCTCTATTCTTCTGCCAACGCCTGTGAATAATATCCGTAGCTCCTTCACACCGTCCTCCAAGAATTAACCAAAATTAGCCGAAAAGCACGTACATAAAAGCACATACTTCACAGTGAAATTATATCACAGCCAAACACAAATGTCAATACGGGAAAATAATAACGGCATTTTGTTTGTTTTAAAACGAAAACGCAAAGCGTCTTTTCGTGCTTTATCAAAAATACTGCAAAAAAAACAATACCCTTCCGCTTAAAA
This sequence comes from Clostridia bacterium, assembly GCA_017556845.1. Classification (GTDB taxonomy): domain Bacteria; phylum Bacillota; class Clostridia; order Oscillospirales; family CAG-272; genus RGIG7213. The sequence goes on from JAFYMA010000002.1 coordinate 290, forward strand.
AAGCGTCAAAGGGTATTGTGATCTTATTATTTTACGTTCATAACGGCGATAGCAAAATTGCCGTCCACAACGTAATTACCGTGCGAAAGAAGATCGCACGCAGACGTATACTTTTCCTTGAATAACGTGTAAAAATGCTTCGGTATGTCCGAAACGAGATACGTATCGTCCTCAAGAAATATCTGAAAAGCATATTCGCCGTTTTTACCAACGAAAAACAGCATATCGACAACAGAAGCTGACGAAGGATTCTGCATTCTGAAGGTAGAATTGAAAAACAGCTTTAAAAGCTCTATTATTCTGTCATCGAGCCCGTGTGAAAATATTGCCGCCTTTTCTCTTAAAGCGTTTTCATCGGACACTATTCTGAACGTATACGGCTTTTCCATACGCTTTTCGGGAAATTGCTCGTCTATCTGCTTTTGTGCTGACTTTATGTTACCGATGCACTCCTGAACGTCATCCTCGGCAGGACAGATATGTATCATAAATCTGTGATCCATATTGTGATACAGCATAGGATACGACAGAGCCGTAACGTTTCCGCAGTTGGGGCAGATATGTGTAAAAAGCTCTCCTTTAAGGAGCTTTTCCTCTGCTTGTACGTCAAATGCACCGTTCACGGATTCGTATACGGTAATATCAAATTCGCACGAGCAGTCCTTACATTTTATTTTTTCCTGATGCTCAAGTGCCATTTAATTCTTATATTCCTTTGCTTTTTCAAATTGCTCAACGACATTGCTGCCGGGCTTACTTACGAGCGACACTACGATCGCTGCTATCAATCCTGCGATAAATCCGGGAATGATCTCGTAAATACCCGTTGAAGAAAGGAATACGAGCCACAGAGCATCTACTATACCGCCTGCAAGAATACCTGCAACGGCACCTGCGAACGAAAATTTCTTCCAGAACAGGCTGAGTATGATAACAGGACCGAACGCCGCGCCGAACAAGCCCCATGCATTTTCAACAAGGCTCATTATCGTACCGGAATTGGGGTTTGCGGCGATAAGAAGGGCTGCAATTGAAATTATTGCAACAACGATCCTTCCTACCCAGAGCATTTCCTTATCAGATGCGTTCTTTCTCAATATTGGCTTATAAACGTCTGAGGAAAATGCCGATGCAGATGCAAGCAGCTGTGAATCGCACGTTGACATTGCCGCCGCAAGTATAGCGGAAAGCAAAACGCCCGAAACTATCGGCGGGAAGAGCTGGCGTACCATCTGAATGAATACTGTGCTGCTGTCGTCAAGCTGACCGAGATAATCAACCGCAATAATAGCTACCGCAACGGAAAATGCAAGGATAAGGCACGTCCAGACAGAACCGACGATGCGCGATTTTTTCAATTCCTTCGGGGATTTTATAGCCATATAGCGAATGATTATGTGAGGCATACCGAAATATCCGAGTCCCCAGCCAAGACCGCTGAGAATGTCCGATACGCTTTTCCAGTTGAACGATCCGTCGGAAAGCAGATTCCAATAGTTTTCACTGAGCTCAACGGGCACGTTCGGTGTGTGACCGTTCTGTATAGCGATGTATGCAGCAATAGGAGCTATCATAAGAGCGCCGAGCATAAGCAAGCCTTGGAAAAAGTCCGTCCAGCAAACTGCAGAAAATCCGCCGAGCAGCGTATAAACGATAATAATTCCTGCGGCTATGTACATAGCAACGGTCGTATCAATTCCTATAACGAGATTGAAAAGCGTACCGCACGCCTTTATGCTTGATGCCGAGTATATTGTATATACTACGAGGAATATTACGGCGCAAATGACCTGAAGCACCTTACTCTTACTCAAAAAGCGGTTTGTAAGGAACTGCGGAAGCGTTATAGAGTCACCGCAAACGATCGAAAAGCTGCGAAGTCTGGGAGCGACGAGTATCCAGCTGAGCACCGTACCGATACCAAGACCTACCGCTATCCACACCTGACCTATTCCAAGTGCGAATATAGAAGCGGGAAGACCCATAAGCACCCACGAGCTCATATCCGACGCGCCCGCACTCAATGCAGACACAAGACCGCCCATTTCACGGCCGCCTAAAAAATAATCCTTTTCTCCTCCGTTTTTTGTTTTGACAAAAAAATAAAGTCCTATTCCTAAGACAAAGAGGAAGTAAACTATAAATACAATTAATTCCTGATAATTCATTGTATCCTCCTTTAAAAATATCTTATTGAGTATATCATAAAATTCGCATTAATGCAATACAATTTACAAAATAATACAAATTACTTGATAATTTATTAACACAAAACGGTATTATCGCTCTTGTATACGCCAAAAAACGCCGCAAAGCATAGTGCTTTGCGGCGTTTTATTTAAGCAGGCTTTACGCCCTTGGTATCAGTTGTTGCAGCAAAGAATGAGAACGAGAGCGATCAGAACGATCCAGCAAAAGCTATCGTCATTAAAAAGGTTGCAAAGGCAGTTCATAAGTTCCTCCGTATAATTTGGTAGAGGTCTTACCCTCTCCAACAATATAATATGTTAACGGAGAAAAAGTGTTACTCATTTCAAATGCAGCTCGTACACGGTCTGTGCAAACGTCTCTGCGCTTATGTCCTTATCAAAAACGTATTTACATCCGCATTCAAGACATTCAAGAACGAGCTGTTCATCGTCTACTGTAAGCTGAAAAACACCGTTGCAGTTATTTTCATATATACCCGTTGCCATAAGAATATCCGCCGGACTGTAAAGAAGCTCTCCGCCGTCATTCGGCTCGCACTGACAGTATATTTTACCGTCTGCGCAAAGCTCCTTTATAACCGTAACTATTCCGGATATTTCAGAAACGTCGGGAATGCCCTTCGGTGCGCTGTCGATCTGACCGAAAAGCTCTTCGGGCTCTGCATCTATCATTTTCGCAAGCTCCTGCAAAGCTTCGTCTATTTCCCTGCTGACCTGCTCTTCTTTACCTATAAAGCAGAGATTTACACCTGAATACATACAGTGCAGATAGAACATCTCATCGGAAAATATTACGTTTGGATTTACCGTATACGTATGCTCGTTACGGCAGATAAAGCACGGCACCGTCAAGCGCACCTTTCCGTCGTTAGTATATTTTACGGTCATTTCGCTTTTTCCGCACGGGCATTTAAGCGAAAATCTTTCTGCATTAAGAGAAAACACTCCGACTACGCTTTTTATCGCACATCCGCATTCGGGGCAGCGGTATGCTATCGTAGTCTCCTTTGGTCTGACCATCATATTAAATCATTCCTTTCCAACCTGTGATATTATGTATCTTTCGTAGTAGAACAGATATTGCTGTGCGATACCTGCATACTTACCCAATTCTTCTACGCACAGCTCACCGCCGTAATATTTATCTATGACCTTTTTCATCCAGACGTCTATCGGGAATGCCTCGTAATGCTTACCTGCAAACAGTAAAACACAGTTGGCGACCTTTTCGCCGACACCCTTTATGCTTAGCAGACGGGATTTTGCACTTTCATAATCAAGAGCATCGAAGCCGTCAAGCAAACCGCCTTGCCATTTTTCCGCCGCATCTATCAGATAAGCGGCACGGAATCCCGTTTTCAGCTCACGGAGTCCCTCAACTCCGCACTCAAGCAATCTGTCCGCTGATGGAAATCTGTATCTTTTCACTCCGTCGAAGCACTGTATGCCATCGCCGTATGCATCACTTATAGCAAATATCAGCTTTCGTATGCGGGGAATATTGTTGTTCTGGGATATGATAAACGCACAAAGCGTTTCCCACAGCGGCTGATTCAATATTCTTATACCGTCGGACACACGCATTGCATCCTCTATCACGCCGTTTTTCGGAAAGCGTGAAGCTATATCACAGTTGACCGCCTCATAATCAACGTACAGGGAAAGATACGGGGCGATCTTACCGTAATACTCATCTATGGTACAGCCGTACACGGTAACGCTGTCATCGTTTTGAACGAACTTGTAAAACGAGCTGCCGATAACTCCGCTTATTCCGTCATCACACGGCAAAAGCGTGAACGTTTGACCGCAGTCAAAAATTTTATAAATATCAAAATGCTTCGGTCTTGCAAAGCTGACCGAATGTATACCGTTTTTTATCTCCGAAACGGCATCGGGTACGGATAAATTCAATAAAGACATATAAAACCCATTGAAAAATTAACAATATTAAAGTAAAATAAACACACATAATCTTAAGGGAGAACATTTATGAAAGAACAAATATACACAATACCCGTCACAGAGGCGGTAGACAAGATCACCTCTGAGGGAATCTGCACGTGTCCTATGTGCACCCTTTACGAAAAGCTCGAAAACGACGAGCTTAATCTTATTCTCGGAGCTTCGATGATGGAGCCCGATATAAGAATAAAGACGAATAAGGAGGGCTTTTGCCGAAAGCATTTTGATATGATGCTCGGCATGAAAAACAAGCTCGGACTTGCCTTGATGATGGAAAGCCATATAGATCAGGTGCGTAAGTCGATATTTCCGAAGGACGGAATATTCGGTCCAAAAAACAAATGCGAATCGTCTATAAAGCCTCTTACGGAGCATAATTCAAGCTGTTATATCTGCTCAAGAGTCGATTTTCATCTGACGAAAATGGCAGAGACCGTCGTATTTCTGTGGAATACAGAGGAAGAATTTGCAAAGAAATTTGCAAATATTCCTTACTTTTGTCTGGAGCATTACAGACTGCTTTTGCAAACGGGGCTTAATAAGCTTCCGAAGAACAAGCAGAATGAATTTTACACTGCTATATCCGACATTGAGAAAAAATACATTGACTCCTTGTACGATGACGTATCGTGGTTCTGCAAAAAATTTGACTACCGCTACGCTGACGAGCCGTGGGGCAACGCAAAGGATTCTGTTGAAAGAGCCGTAAAAACTCTTTCTTAATAGTAGATTATGGGGAAGATAGCATCAAAGTATTCCTTCGTTTGCTCCTCGTATTTATCGACGTATTCCTCGTATGACATATCTCCACGGAGTATAGATCTATACGCGCCGAGTGTGAACTTGTTCATATTCGGATACGACGGCGAGAATATATACGCAAAATCGTAGTTTTCGTTATTTATCAATATACCGAGTGCGTCCAGCGCGCCGTTGTCACGGACTACGTGGTTCATATTGTACTCGATAAATCTTCCCTTTATATAATCCTTTGACACCGTATTGAATGCGGTTATCAAAAGTCCCAGTCCGTCGGGAGATGCTATACTGCACGGAATAGACAAAACTATCGCATCGTTCGATATATACGATGAATATTCGCTCTTTTCCGTTGCCTTCGGGTGCGGAGCAATGCTCCAATTATCAGCCATATGCGTATATTTTGAAGTATTTGCAACGCTGTCCGTTAAAAACAGTATTTTTCCGTTGATAAATTCGTTTACAGCATCGTCCGGCTGTGTCATCTCGCAGTCCTTCATAATATTTCCTACGCTTTCGCAAAGCGACTTGAAATTTTCGGAAAAGGACTCAAGTCTTATTTTTTCATCGACCGTATTATGCGTAAAGTTGAATCCGGACGACAAAAGAAGTATATCATCGTAGCTGTTATCCGTTGCATTTGCTGAGCATATTCCGTCAAAGGTGCTTTGCTGTGCCGAGCAGATATATTCGTAATACTTATCAAGCGTCCATCTGCCGCTTTCCACAAGCTCTGCAACAGATGCCATACCCAATTCGTCCAGCTTTGATCTGTTGTAGTAAAGGGCACTTATTTTTTCAGGCTCAAAGCAGCCGTCGCCGCTTACCGCAAACACGTCGTGACCTGCGGTAAAGGCTGAAACGGAATCGTTGAACACGTTACCGTTATGATCGAAATACTGTGACGATCTCAACGATTTCAGATACTCCTCTGTCGTAAGCAGGGCTGTAATATCCATAGGCAAGGCGTAAATATGCGCTGACAGTATACCGCTTTTTTCATTTGCGGATATCTGATCGAACGCTTCGTCCTTTGAAACGGTTTTAAGTCTTGCGGTAAACGAAAACTTTTTTTCAAGCGCCTGTATTCTTGCCACTCTGTCAGAGTTCAGAACGGTCTGTTCACCGTCACCTGAAAAAAATCTTCCGTCCGTTGTGAGTATCGTGATATTTTCACCGTCGAACGAGTAAGACGGAAGCTTTTCAAGCTCACCGTACGCCTTTTCCTTCACCTTCGTCCAGTCTATTACCTCTTTTTC
>JAFYMA010000058.1 GCA_017556845.1 Clostridia bacterium
CAGAGGACGTAGAGGTAGAAATAAATCCTGCTGACATAAAATTTGAAACGTGTAAAAGCAGCGGTGCAGGCGGTCAGCACGTAAATAAAACCGAATCGGCAATAAGGCTCTACCATAAGCCCACGGGTATTATAATAGAGTGCCAGGATGAGCGTAGCCAATATAAAAACAAGGATAAGGCAATGAAGCTTCTGCGTACAAAGCTGTACGATATGAAAGCTCAGGAGCAGCACGATAAAATTGCAGGTGAACGAAAAAGCCAGGTTGGCACGGGTGACAGAAGCGAACGTATAAGAACGTACAATTATCCACAGGGAAGAGTTACTGACCACAGAGTAGGATACACGATCTACGCCCTTGACAGTTTTTTAAACGGCGATATTTCCGAAATGATAGATTATATTATTAACGTTGATACGGCAGAAAGGCTTAAATCATAATGAATACAGAGCTTGCGGTAATAAAGGGTGATATAAATTCCGATGCCAATGACCGCATAACAGATAAAGCATCATACCTTATAAAAAACGGTTGTCTCGTCGCTTTTCCGACGGAAACGGTCTACGGCCTCGGGGCAGATGCAACAAATTCCGAAAGCGCAAAAAAAATATATGCAGCAAAGGGACGTCCGTCAGACAACCCTTTGATAATACATATTTCAAAGGCATCTGACGCAGAAAAATACGCATACACAAACGAGTTGTATTATAAGCTTACAGATGCATTTTCACCAGGACCTTTGACGATCATATTGCCGAAAAAGGATACCGTGCCTTGTGAGGTTACGGGAGGACTTGATACCGTTGCCATACGTATACCGTCAAATGAGATCGCTCGGGCAATAATAGAAAAAAGCGGTGTTGCTATTGCCGCACCGTCCGCTAACACGTCCGGCAGACCTTCGCCGACATCAGCAGATCACGTTATTGAGGATCTGTACGGTAAGGTCGATATGATAATAGACGGCGGAGACTGTGAGATAGGTCTTGAATCAACCGTTGTAAAAATATCCGATGACGAAATAAATCTGCTTCGTCCCGGTGCTGTCGATGTGCAAATGCTTTCATCAGTATGCGCAAACGTAAAAATGTCAGATGCGGTGCTGAACAAGCTCGAAAACAGTGAAAAGGCTGAATCGCCGGGAATGAGATACAGGCATTACGCTCCTGATATTCCCGTATATCTTGTAAGCGGAGAAGAAAAGAACGTTGAGGCGTTTTTAAAAAGACGGTTGCACGACGATAATACTGTCGGTATTCTGTGCTATGATACGTCAAAGGATATACTTTTTGGCGAAAATGTAAAGTATCTCGAGCATTCGCACATAAAGCAGGCGAACGTTTTGTTCGGTTATTTGCGTGATTTCAATAAAAGCACAGCAAAGAGCGTGTATTCTGTTATTCCGGATACTGACGGAGTAGGGCTTGCGGTTCTTAACAGACTTATACGCGCGGCAGGCTTCAACGTCATAAATGCCGAACGCTTTACGGTCATAGGCTTGACGGGTCAAAGCGGATCGGGCAAAGGGGCAGTATGTGAGCTTTTTAAAAAGTGCGGTATACCGTCGGTCGATACAGATGCTGTATATCACGAATTGCTTGAAAATTGCTTTGAAATGAGGCAAGAGATCGTAGATAGGTTTGATGATGATATAGTAGAAAACGGTAAGATAAACCGAAAAATACTTGCCAAAAAGGTCTTTACATCTAACGACAGAACGCAGCTTGAATGTCTTAATAAAATAACTCATAAATATATACTCAAAAAAACTAAGGAATTGCTTTTACAGTATGAAATTGACGGCTTCAAATGTGCAATAATCGATGCACCGCAGTTGTTTGAAAGCGGATTTGACGCTGAATGTGACGTTACTCTCGCTGTGATTTCAGAGCTTGAAAAACAAATTCAGCGAATTATGCTCAGGGATGATCTGACTGAAAAACAAGCGCTTGAAAGGCTTTCCAATCAGCATACAACAGATTATTTCAGAAAAAAGTGCACTTATTGTATAGAAAATAACGGCACGCTTGAGGACCTTGAAAATACTGTAGAGTGTTATGCGAAGATATTCAAAGGAGAATAAATGGGCGAAGCGGTAAAAAGAAGTATAATTATTATATTACTTATAATAACGGCTATAGGTCTGGGAGCAGTTTTTGATACTGTTCTTGATAACGCCGAAAAAAGCAAGTATCCCACACAGTATTCAGAATACGTTGAGAAGTATTCGCAAATGTACGGCGTGCCTACGGATGTTGTATATGCAATAATAAAAACCGAAAGTGATTTTGATCCGGAAGCAATATCATCCAAGGGAGCAAAAGGCTTAATGCAGCTTATGCCCGATACGTTTGAATGGATATGCGGAAAAGCGGGCATACCATACAGTGCAGATAAAATAACCGATCCTGAAACGAATATTCAATGCGGCGTGTACTATATTTCATTTTGCCACAATGAATTTCTCATATGGCAAACCACGTTTGCCGCATATAATGCAGGTCACGGAAACGTAAGACAATGGCTTGACGATGATGAAATATCAAAAAATGGTCATTTGATAAATATTCCTTTTCCCGAAACGG
>JAFYMA010000059.1 GCA_017556845.1 Clostridia bacterium
TTGAATTGTAAGTTTTTCTTTTTCTGCTTCTTCTGCTTTTTTCTCGGCTCTTGTTTTGACTTCACCGTTTTGACAGGCTAATTGAAACTGTGCTTTAGCAATTTCCAATTCTTTAGCCTGTCTTTTTTTGCTCCAGTTATCCCATCCGGCGGGCAACTTCCAAATCGTTGAATAAGGGGTTTTCTGTTTCCCATTTGTGTCATAACCACGTGATACTCGTATTTCATATCCTGTTATTTCATTGCTTTTATTTCTTTTTATGCGTGCACTGGCCATTTTCATTATCCTTTCTGATCATCAGTTTTATCGTTCATAGGTGTTTCCTTTGAAAACACCGTCATTTCAAGTCCTGTATCAAATACGAGCGTATCCTTTGGCATACGCGTCATAGCGTATGTAACATATACGTCGCCCACCGCACCCGAAATATTAGTAATCTGTATAATGTATACTATCCAAAACCACTCCGCACTTACAAAAACCGATAATACACCGAGAAGTATTCCGAATATAAGTATCGGAGCAAGGGCAATTATTATATACTCTTTCTTTCCGATATACGTATCGCAAGATGCATATGCATACAACGACTTAAATCCGAATTTACCCCATTTGCCGCTTATAATACGTATAAACACGCCGTGAATTGCCTCGTGCATAATTACGTATAAATACTCTGACACTGCCAATACAGCCATTCTTACGATCAGCATATTCAGATCACCGTCAGAGCTTATACGAAAAAGCGCATCAAACGGTACTATAAACAACATCGGAACTACCATTATAATGCCGACGATCAAAGCTGCAATATTTATTATAACGGAAAATTTTTTATTCTCGGTAAAGCTTATTTTTTTTATCTCGTTATATCCGTCCGGAAGCATCGGATGGCTTATCATGTCGTCATCTTCTCCTGCTTTACCTTCTTGTCAATAACGTGACGGCTTGCAAGCTCTGCCATTATCTCCTCAGGCTTTATACCCATTTGCGCCATAAGGACCATAACGTGATAGTACAGATCGGCTATTTCGTAAATCGTTTCCTTTTTGTCGTCCGCCTTACCCGCTATTATGACCTCTGTGCTTTCCTCGCCGACCTTTTTAAGTATTTTATCAATTCCCTTATCAAAAAGGTAGGTCGTGTATGAGCCCTCTTTTTTATTCGTCTTTCTGTCCATTATCTGCGCCATAAGGATATCGGCAGAAAATTCGGGATTCTTATCATCCTCGTAAATAATATCGTTAAAGCAGGAGTCCGTGCCGTTGTGGCATGCGGGGCCGTTTTTGATGACCTCAACGGTCAGAGCGTCACGGTCACAGTCTGTCGTTATTCTTACAACACGCTGAATGTTGCCGGACGTTTCGCCCTTTCTCCAGAGCTTCTGTCTTGAACGGGAGAAAAAGCACGTTTTTCCCTCTACAAGCGTTATTCCGAGGCTCTCCTTATTCATATAAGCCACTGTCAGAACTTTTTTTGAAAAATGGTCTATCACAACTGCGGGAATAAGACCCTTTTCATCATATTTTAATTCATTGATATTCATTTTCATCGCTGCACCTCACTGTATTCTCACGTTTATATCATTTTCTTTAAGCATTTTTTTAAGCTCGTTTATCCGAACGTCTCCAAAATGGAAGATCGAAGCGGCAAGTCCTGCGTCTACCGTAGGGCATTTATTGAACAGATCGACAAAGTCCTGCATACATCCTGCACCGCCCGACGCTATTACGGGAATTGATACAGCATCGCATATTTTTTGCAAAAGCTCCGTATCGAAGCCGCCTCTCACTCCGTCAGTATCCATACTGTTTATAACGAGCTCACCTGCACCAAGCTCCTGTCCTTGCTTTGCCCATTGAACAGCTTCTAACTGTGTCATTTCTCTGCCGCCCTTGACAAACACTGCATACTTGCCGTCAACACGCTTTACATCCATAGACAGTACAACGCATTGAGAACCGTATTTTTTCGCAGCCTCATACATAAGCGACGGATTTCTTACCGCGCCTGAATTGACCGAGACCTTGTCCGCTCCGCATTTAAGCACTCTGTCAAAATCAGATACGTCGTTTATAGCACCGCCAACGGTCAATGGAATAAATACGTTTTCCGCCGCCCTCGTAAGCACGTCTGTAAACAGTCCGCGGCCTTCTGCCGATGCAGTAATATCGTAAAACACCAATTCGTCCGCGCCGCAATCGCTGTAATACTTTGCAAGCGATACAGGGTCGGAAACGTCCGAAAGATTCATAAAATTAACGCCCTTTACGACTCTGCCGTTCTTTACGTCAAGACACGGGATTATTCTTTTGGTTATCATCCTTATATCCTCCCTGCGATATGCAAAGCATCCTTGAGATCAATTTTGCCCTCATACAATGCTTTGCCGAGAATTGCTCCGTACATATCCATATCGCAAAGTGCCGAGATATCATCGTTGCCCGTAATTCCGCCCGATGCCACAACATCAATATTATAATCCTTTTTCAGCCGTTTGTAAAGGGGCAAATTCGTTCCTTTGAGAAGACCGTCCTTTGAAATATCGGTGCATATTACTGTCTTACAGCCCATATTGCAAAGCGTTTCCATAAATTCAAAGCAATTTACGCCCGAATCCTCCATCCAGCCGTTAACAGCGATCATCTCGCCCTTTATATCTACGCCCACGGCTATTTTATCGCCGTATTCGCTTATCATATTCTTCAAAAAAGCAGTATCCTTAACCGCTATCGTTCCGAGTATTACGCGAAGCACGCCTGCATCAACGTATTTTTTTATCGTTTGCTCGTTTCGTATGCCGCCGCCTATCTGTATTTTCATACCGGAGTTTTTCACAACGTCCTGTATAACGGAAAAGTTTTTCATTTCTCCGTCCTTTGCGCCGTCAAGATCCACCATATGCAGATATTCAGCTCCTGCATTTTTAAATTCGAGTGCCTTTTCCAGAGCGTTTGAGGAATACACCTTCATCTGCCCGTAGTCACCCTTCGTAAGACGGACTACCTTTCCGTCCTTAATATCGGTTGCGGGAAAAATTATCATCTTATTTCAACTCCGTAAACGCCTTTAAAATTTCAAGTCCGTATTTACCGCTTTTTTCGGGATGGTACTGTGTTCCCATTACCCTGCCGCATTTTGCCGACGCCGTGACCTGAATGCCGTATTCGGTAGTAGCGGTAACGTATTTTTCATCCGTTTTTGCATAAAACGAATGAACGAAATAAACGTGCGTATTGTTATCGGTATACTTATACAGATCGTCCTTGCCGCCCGTAATATTCAAAGCATTCCAGCCGATCTGCGGAATTTTAAGCTCATCGGGAACAGCGCCCTTCAACGGCACGATGCTGCCCGGAATAAGACCGAGTCCCTCGTGCTCACCGAATTCGTAGCTTTTTTCAAAAAGCATCTGCATACCGAGGCATATACCCATTATGTACTTTCCGTTTTCAGCCTCCTGCTTTATCACCTTGTCAAGCCCGCTTGATGCAAGCTTTTTTGATGCATCCTCAAACGCACCGACACCGGGCAGGATTATCCTCTGAGCCTTTCTTATAACGTCGGCATCGCCGGAAACTATGCTTTCCGCTCCTATATACGCAAGAGAGCTTTTGAGCGAAAACAGATTTCCTACGCCGTAATCTATTATAACAGTCATTTACAGTACCCCTTTTGTTGACGGTATGCGGCGATCTGATGTATCGCATATACGGCAAGCAGAGCTGAGAACTCGTGCAAACGCCTTGAAAATGCCCTCTATTATGTGGTGGGAATTTTCCCCATCAAGCATTTTGATGTGCAGAGTGATACCGCTGCATCTGACGAACGCTTCAAAAAACTCACGCACAAGCTCACAGTCGAACGTACCGACCTTTTCGGTAGGCGTCGTGACGTTGTACGAAAGATGAGCTCTGCCGCTTATATCGATCGCACACATTATAAGCGCTTCGTCCATAGGCAGAATAATATCCGCATAGCGTGATATTCCCGCCTTATTACCGAGAGCATCGGCAAACGCTTTACCTAACGCAATGCCGATATCCTCACAGCTGTGGTGATCGTCCACCTGAACGTCTCCATTGCAGGAAAGATCAAGGTCAAATCCGCCGTGACAAGCAAAAAGGCACATCATATGGTCAAAAAATCCAACGCCTGTATTTATATTGAATTTTCCGCTGCCGTCAATGTTCAATTTTACGGAAATATCGGTTTCCGCCGTTTTTCTGGTCAGTTCAGCGTTTCTCATAACGCCCTCCGTGCTTTTAATATTTCTTTTGTAACGCTTACAAGCGTTTGTATATCCTCTTGCGTGCCTATGGATATTCTCACAAAATTACTTATACGGGGTGTTGAAAAATGACGGACGAGAATACCGTGAGATCTCAACTCCTCATACAGCTCTTTTCCCGAAATATCGCTGTGAGATGCAAAAATAAAGTTTGCTTTTGAATCGGTGATTTCAAAGCCGAGAGCTTTGTATTCACCGATAAGATACTCTCTGGTACAGATTATCTTTTTTGCATTTTGCATATAATATCCGTCGTTTCGTATTGCCTCGACTCCGCAAGCCTGAGTCATACGGTTGACGTTATAAGGATTCGTCGAATACTTTATTTTTTCAAGATCCTGTATTATTTTTTCGTTTGCAAAGCAAAATCCGAGTCTGCCGCCTGCAAGGCTTCTTGATTTTGAGAACGTCATACAAACAACGATATTATCATATTTTTTCACAAGCTCAACTGAGCTTTCACCGCCAAAATCGACATAAGCCTCGTCTATAAGAACGATATTGTCCTTATTTGATGATACTATCTGTTCAATTTCGTTTTTTGTAAGACAAATTCCCGTAGGGGCGTTAGGGTTTGCAATTACGATGTTTTTATTAATCGCAACGTAATCGTTATGATCTATTGACAGATCATCCTTAAGCGGTATTTCTTCTGCGTCAGCGCCGAACAGCTGCGCATATACAGGATAAAATCCGTAGCTTATCTGAGGATATGCAACCTTTCTGTCCGAGCAGAACGCCATAAAGAAAAACTCAAGTATCTCATCAGAGCCGTTTGAAACGAAAACGTTTTCATACTCTGTGCCGTAACGCTCCGCAAGAGCTTTTTTAAGCTCCTTTGCCTGAGGGTCGGAATACAGATTAAGAAGCTCTGACTGCTCCTTTGCCGCCGTTATTACGTTTTCCGACGGCGGATACGGAGATTCGTTCGTGTTAAGCTTTATAAATTTCATTCCCTGCGGCTGCTCGCCCGGGGTATACTCCTTCAACGGAGCGTATTTATCACACAAAAAACGTGACATTATTTCTTTTCCATCCTTTTTGTAACAGCGCGGGCATGCGCGGAAAGTCCTTCCTTTTCCGCAAAATATGCAATGCTCTCGCCCTCAGCCATAAGTGCATCTTCAGAGTAGTAAATGAATTGAGTCGTCTTAACGAAATCATCGACCGAGAGGGGCGAGGAAAATCTTGCCGTACCGCTCGTCGGCAGTGTGTGGTTCGTGCCTGCAAAGTAGTCTCCTACCGACTCGGGCGTATTTCTTCCAAGAAATACTGAGCCTGCGTTTTTAACGAGGTCAAGAATTGCAAACGGATCGTCAACGCACAATTCAAGATGCTCGGGAGCTATCATATTTGCTATCTGCACTGCCTTTTCTATGCTTTCCGTAACTATTATTCTGCCGTGTTCCTCTATCGAAAATGACGCTATTTCGTTTCTTGGAAGCTCGGCTATCTGCCTTTCAAGCTCACTGCTTACCTTTTTCGCAAGATCCATACTTTCAGTTATAAGAATTGCTGCTGCAAGCTTATCGTGCTCTGCCTGAGAAAGCATATCGGCAGCAACAAGCTCGGGATCTGAATTTTTATCGGCAACAACGAGTATTTCGGACGGGCCGGCGATCATATCAATGTCGCATATACCTCTCACCTTTGCCTTTGCAGTAGCCACATAGATATTTCCGGGGCCTACTATCTTATCTACGGCAGGTACGCTTTCAGTTCCGTATGCCATAGCGGCAATAGCCTGCGCACCTCCCATTTTAAAGATCTTGTCAACACCTGCTATATGAGCCGCTGCAAGTATAACGGGCGGTATTTTTCCGTCACTTTTCGGAGGTGTTGCCATTATTATCTGTCCCACGTTTGCAAGCTTTGCGGGAATACAGTTCATAAGAACGGTTGACGGGTAGCTTGCCGTGCCGCCCGGAACGTACAGACCGACTTTCGAAAGAGGTATTACCTTCTGCCCCAGAACGACGCCCTTACGGCTGTTGGAAACGAAATCTCCTCGTATCTGACGCTTATGGAAATCACGTATATTTTCAGATGCCTGCTTGATTATCTGTATGAATTTTTCATCAACAGACTGCATAGCCTGCTGTATTTCCTCTTGCGATACCTCAACACAGTCAATATCCGCCTTATCGAACAGCTTTGCATATTCGATTATCGCTTTATCGCCGTTTTCCTTTACGTTTGCAAGAACAGCATCGACTGCGGGTGCAACGTTGTCCGGTGCCTGTACTCTGCAAAGTATCTCTTCCTTCGTTACATTCTCTGAATTAAGTATCTTGATCATTTTCTCATTTCTCTCAGCTTTTCAAGAATTGAATTGATTTCTTCGTTTTTGAATTTATAGCTTGATTTGTTTGCAATGAACCGTGCGGAAATATCCACTATATCCTCATAAGGACGCAAGCCGTTTTCTACAAGCGTCTTGCCCGTTTCAACGATATCAACGATAACGTCTGACAAATTGAGTATAGGTGCAAGCTCTATTGAACCGTTGAGCTTGATTATCTCAATTTCACGGCTTTTTGATGCATAGTACGTTCTGGCAATGTTCGGGAACTTCGTTGCCACGCGGAGCGTTCTTGCTCTGTCATCGTAAAAGTCATTTTTAGCGGCAACAGCCATACGGCATTTACCCATTCCCATATCAAAAAGCTCGTAAATATCAGGCTCGTACTCAAGAAGTATGTCTCTGCCCACAACGCCTATATCAGCCGCACCGTGTTCTACGTATACAGATACGTCAGTAGGCTTTACCCAGAAATATTTGATTCCGACCTGCTCATTTTCAAATATAAGCTTTCGGTTGTTTTTATCCTTTATTCCCTCACAGCCGTAGCCGAGAGATTCAAAAATATCGTAAACACCTTCGCCAAGTCTGCCCTTGGGAAGTGCAACATTCAGCGTTTTACTCATTTGTATCACCTGCCATACAGATCGTTTTTTCGGCTCTTACCTTGCCCGGCTCCTTCTGCACGCGGACGCTCTTTCCATCAGCTCTCAGTGCTTCTGCCCTTGCATATACCGAGGATATATCGTCACTGTCCGAATAAAGCAGAAGAATATCAACGTCGTACTTTATGTCATCCTTCATGTATTTTTCTATTTCGCCGAGATATACCGCAAAGCCTACCGCCTGTGCATTTTTACCCAGCTTTTCCATCAGCTTATCATATCTGCCGCCGGAAATAACTACCTTCGGAACATTGTTTATATATCCCTTGAATATAAGTCCGTTATAATAACCGTCGTCGCTTACGTTGGAAAAATCAATGGTGTAATGACCGTCACCGACAATTCCGTATATTTCGGAAAGCTGACGCAGTGCTTCAGTCATTTTGGCATTGACCGCATATTCAGATGCCTTTTCAAGCACTGTGCTGTAACTGCCGCTGAGCGACGGTATGCCTTTTATCAGCTTTGCTGATGCTGTCGGAATATCGTATTCGGCACACGCCTTGTCAAGCTCGTGAGGAGCTTTTTTATTTATAGCAGATATTACTGCGGATTTTGCATCTGTACTGAGATTAAGCGCTTCAAGCAATCCTGTGACGAATCCCATATGAGATATTTCGATGATGTAATTATCATCAAGGCACGCAAGACTCTTTTCGGCAAGCGAAAGCACCTCGCATATACCGTACAGATCGACCCTTCCCATAAGCTCAAGACCTATCTGGGTTATTTCGGTATACTCTTTTGTTTCGCGGGAAAGTCTGTATACGTTTTCGTTATAGTATACCTTCGTCTGCTCTGCTTTCGTATAGTTTTTTGCTATTGATAATGTGACGTCGGGCTTCAGTGCCAGAAGCTTGCCGCCAATGTCGGAAAATGTGATAATTCTATCCGAGGGCAAAA
>JAFYMA010000060.1 GCA_017556845.1 Clostridia bacterium
ATCGGCTGCTGAAGCTTTTGTATACGATTTTGACGATTATGATCCCGGTGATTCTGTGACATTCACAGATATGGGTTATGACGGATGGAACGCAGGCTTCGGTACGCCTGACAGCACTGCTGACATAGCATCCGATGATGACGGCAACTATATAGCTGTTACAGGATTTACAGAGCTCAGAGGTCCCATCATTATGTCCGAGTATGCATTCGGTCTTGCTATCAGAGCAGGCATCGGATTCAACGGCGAGGGCGGCGTATTCGTAAGAGCTTCCAACCCTGCTGACTACACGATCCTCAACACTGCTCACGACAATACTGCATGGGACATGACTCTTAACTTCTTCGAGTCTGACTGGTACAGAGAAAACGGCGGTCAGGACGGCAACTCCGGTATCGGCGGTTCAGGTATCTACATATCCCCCGTTTCCGAAGGTCTCCGCCTCATCGTTAAGAAGCAGGCTGAAGACGGCGCACACATTGCAAACGTTCCCTTTGTGCTTCCTTATCCCGCAGGCACAAACGCTGATACATTCACAGATATCGATTTCTATGATGACGGTCAGATGATAGAGATCTATGCTAACGGTGCTGTACTTGCTACAATTGAGCTTTCTGAACCCGGTAAGGTATACGAAACAGATAAGGCTGAAACCGAAACTATCAACGAATACTTCGGCAAGGCAATTGTTAAGGATGCTACAGGCGCAGAGCTCGGTACTGTTGAGAACACACGTATCTGCTCCAGCTCCTCTATGGTAGCTATCGGCGCACGTGCCACAAACCTTGATTTCACTGATCTTTCACTTTACATAGGTGAAAATGCAATTTCCGAAAGCAAGGAAGCAGAGCCTCAGCAGCCCGCTGATACTAACGCTCCCGCAACAAACGCTCCTGCAACGAATGCTCCTGCAACAGGCGCATCAACAAACGCTCCTGCAACGAACGCTTCTACAAACGCTTCCACAAATGCAGGCGACAATACAGGCAGCTCCGAAGGCGGACTTCCTACCGGTGCTATTATCGGTATAGTTATCGCTGTTATCGCAGTTGTAGCAGTAGTAGTTGTTGTTATAATGAAGAAGAAAAAATAATCACTATTTGTGATCTTAAGATCGGCAGAGAATACTCTGCCGATCTTTTTACTTGAATTGTTTACAAGCTTTAAAGACGCGGCGATATGCTGTTTTACATTATGGTAAATACGCACAACACAGATAGATATCTAACGCTTTTTTTGTATAAAAAGTTTTCACTAAAATGTCGTAATTAGTATTGAAATTAAAGTGAAACTATGATATATTTAAATTATATATATTTATATTATATCCGAACGGTATAAAACAACAAAAAGACCGATTTCGGATAATAACGAAAGATTATATCATCATCTGAAAGGAATAGTTTGGATCATGAAAAAGGTTGCAGTTGTTATGGGATCTGACAGCGATCTTCCCGTAGTTGAGGGTGCTGTTAAGGTATTGAAGGAATATGCAGTTCCTTACGAGGCTCACGTTTATTCAGCGCACCGTACACCCGAGCAGGCAAAGGAGTTTTTCTCAAATGCGAAGAAAAACGGCTTCGGTGTAATTATTTGTGCAGCAGGCATGGCGGCACATCTTGCAGGTGCGGCAGCGGCAAATACTACGTTGCCCGTTATCGGTATACCGATGAAGTCATCTGCCTTCGGCGGTATGGACGCACTGTTGTCAACAGTTCAGATGCCTACGGGCTTACCCGTTGCAACCGTTGCTGTTGATGGAGCAAAAAACGCTGCGCATCTGGCAATGCAGATAATTGCTCTTGGCGACGATGAGCTTGCAGAAAAGCTTGAGCGCGCAAGAGAAGATATGAAAAACGCCGTTCTTGAAAAGGATCGAGCGCTTCAGGAAAAAATATAAAATATATTTATATAAGGAGTGATAAGGAAAATGAGTAAGAGTTTTAGCGAAAGCTACAAGCAGGCAGGCGTTGATATTACCGCAGGCTACAAGGCAGTAGAGCTTATGAAAAAGCATATAGCGTCTACGGCAAATGATGGCGTTGTTTCGGGCATAGGCGGTTTCGGCGGGCTTTTTCAGCCAAATATTGCAGGTATGTCACAGCCGGTTCTTGTTTCCGGTACGGACGGTGTCGGTACGAAATTAAAGCTGGCATTTATTCTTGACAAGCATGACACGGTCGGTATTGACTGTGTTGCAATGTGTGTAAACGACGTTATTTGCTGCGGAGCAGCTCCTCTGTTTTTCCTTGATTATATAGCATGCGGTAAAAACGTTCCTGAAAAGATAGCATCTATCGTTTCGGGCATCGCAGACGGTTGCCGTCAGTCAGGTGCGGCTCTCATCGGCGGTGAAACGGCGGAAATGCCGGGCTTTTACCCGATCGACGAATACGACCTTGCGGGCTTTACGGTCGGTATGGTCGATAAAGACAATATAATTGACAATTCCAAGACAGCAGACGGAGATGCAATTATTGCAATTCCTTCAAGCGGTGTTCATTCAAACGGCTTTTCTCTTGTAAGACGTGTCCTTCTGCAAAATGAGAAGAACGCATTTACATACAGTGACGAGCTTGGAATGACGATCGGCGAAGCGCTTCTTACTCCTACAAAAATATACGTAAAGCCTATACTTGATCTTATAAGCAAGGTAAACGTAAAGGGAATATCGCACATAACGGGCGGCGGATTTTACGAGAATATTCCCAGAAGTATTCCCGATGGCTTCGGTGCAAGCATTGAAAAAAGCGCAGTAAAGATACATCCGATATTCTCAATTATAGCAA
>JAFYMA010000061.1 GCA_017556845.1 Clostridia bacterium
GTAGTGCCGAGATACCGCCTCGTGCTCGTCATTTTTACGATATTTCTCGTATATTCCGCCTTTGCTATGCAGTATCCCTCTGCATCGTTTGCAAATTTTTCAGCGTTTTTCCGTTTAAGCTCGTTGTATTCGTCGCGGTGTGCCTGATCTGCCTGCATATATTTTTTGAAATTAAGAAAGCCGAGCCATCTTTCGCCCATATACTCAACGAAGAATACGTTGTGAGTGACCGCAAGATCGTCACCGTCGGTACGTTCAAACACTATACGCCAATTATTCTCTGCCTGACGGCGTCGGCGGAAGCCTGCACTTTCAAGCTCGGGAACGAACTTGTGAACATCCTCAAGAAACCTTACCCCTACCGCTATGTCTATAACGGGCCTTGCAAGCAGTCCGTTTACAGAGGTTGCACCCACGTGCTGAACGTCAACGGCAAACGTGCCGAGAAGATTTTTAAGCAAAAGAACCGTTTCTGCGGCAATATGCTGCCACCTGTCATCCGTTTCGTACAGCTCCACCGAGCCGTATTTCAAGCCGATCATTCAAGGGTCACCTCTTTCTTTAACGTATTATTATGATATTATAACATATAATAACGTGTTTGTCAATCTGAAATACGTCATTCATATTCGTAATCTGCACGTTTTTCGGATATTTTTGCAATATGCTTATTGCACAAACCGTTTTAATTCGCTTTGTTCATTTTGACCGAAAATAATATATAGCTCTTATCCACTTGACAAAATTATACCGTTAATGTAAAATAAGCGTAGATTTCAACGCATAGCTTTTCCGTGCGTATATATCGAAAGGATACTATTATGAAGAAAATTTTCTCACTACTTTTACTTATTTCCGTGATAATGACGGTATGTGCGTGTGCAGAGAGCGAGAACGGCACGTCAGACACGGCCACCGACGAGATGACCGACGAGATAACGGTAAGCGATGATACGTCGCCTGCAACGGATGAAGAGCCTGATGCCGTTACGTACCGTATCCTTTCCCCATACGGAAAAGAGCCCTACACGGATGCAAAGGGCAAAAACGACCGCGAGCTTTCACCGTTGAAGAAAACGTACGGTGATATAGATTCGGCAAAGGCTGCTGCGGATAAGCTCTTGCACTACGGCTTCGTCGTATACGACAGTCAGGGCAATATTGCGTACAATCCCTGCCCGACGTTAAAAGCATCGAAAATACTTTATCACGCCAAGATCAACGCAGATCATATGCGTGATAACGGATACAAATACGGCGATGCCTCAAAGAACCCCGCGCTTGACAAAACTGAGCGTATCGTTTCCTGCGACCGCTTCGTAGGCTGGACGTTATACGATGCGGGCGTGAACACAAAGCGTCAGCCGACGACGAAGGGCTACCCCCTTCACGGCGGAGGAAATCTTGAATCGCTTCTCAAAAATTACGGATTTACAAAGATAACCGACGTAAACGACGTAAAGCCGGGCGATATAATATTCGTCGGAGATTCCCAGACGCTTGCCGTTCCTGCCGATTGGAAAAGCTATCCCAGACACGTATTTATAAGTGCAGGCGAAGGCGAAAGAAGCTACAGATACGATGCAGGCTCAGACCAGAGGATACAGTCAACTCAGCCCTCGTTTGAAAATATCGCATCTTCGGGTGCGTTCAGATTTGCATACAGAGCAAACGATAATTAACGGAGGAAATTATGGAAAAGTATTTTTTAACGCCGCCGTCGGATATTGAAACGATTCGTATGTTTCCCGACCTTGAAAAAGCAAAGACCGCCGCAGACGGTAACTCTATCTACGGATACGTCGTAAGGGATATCGGCGGAAATATCGTTTACAATCCCAACCCCACGCTGATAGGCTCAATAATTCTGTATAACGCCAAAAAGGTTGCAGACTATATAAGAGACCACGAATTCGTATACGGTCACGCACAGGTAAATCCTGCTCTCGATCACACAGAAAAGGTAGTTTCCTGCGACAGATTTGCAGCCTGGAGCCTGCACAGATCCGGCTTTGACAAGGGTCATCCCGAAAAGCATGGCTTTACGCTTTACGGTGCGGGAAATCTCGAAAGCTTTCTTATAGCAAACGGCTTTGAAAGGATCGAGGATGAAAGTCAGCTTATTGCAGGCGATATAGTTTTCGTCGGCACGTCGTACGAATTGGAAGCGCTTGCTGACGATTGGAAGCCGTACCCTGCACACGTTTACGTCAACGCAAGCTCCTGCAACGCTGACGGCTTTTCACACAGATATGACGGAGGAAGCATTGAAAGAATACGTTCAACTCAGCCTTCATTTGAGCTTGCATCCACTCCGCCAAGACGCGCCTTCAGATTTGCGTACAGAGCAAAGGAAAAGGAATAAACGGCAATGTATTATCTTACTTCACCATACAATAAGGAAGGCGACCGTATAGGCGCTCCTTACGAAAGTCTTGAAAAAGCAAAAGAGGATGCAAAGAAAAACGAAAGATTCGGATATGTTGTTTATGACAGCGAAGGAAAGCTCGTATACAATCCCACAACGTCCCTTAAAGCATCGGAAATACTGTATCAGGCAAGGATAATAGCCGATTACATGCGCAAAAACGGTTATTCATACGGCCACGCATCAATAAATCCCGCAATAGCAAAAGGAATGCCCGACTGTGACAAGCTCTGCTCGTGCGACAGACTTGTAGGATGGGCGCTTTACAATGCAGGATTTACCGATCAGCCCTACCTTCACGGTCTTACCGACGAGCTTATTCCGTTTATGCTCCGCCACGGATTTACGGAAATAACCGATATGAACGAGCTTATGCCCGGTGACGTTATATACGTAGGATACCGTGATCAGCCTGCTCCCTACGGCCACGTATTCATCCACGCAGGCAGATCAGCGCAGAACGATTGCTACAGATACGATGCAGGAAGCGTTGACAGAATACGCTGCATAGGCATTTACGAAGCGTATAATCAGTCAGGTCAGCCGTTCTGTCAGCCGTTGGAGCTTTCCGAAAAGGCTTTGTTCAGAATAGCTTACCGTCCCCCGACAGAAAAATAAACATTCAGTATTCACCGATCGGCAGTGTAATTTCTGCCGATCTTTTTGTTGCTTTTCATTTGCAACGCGCGGATATTACGAGAAAAGAAAGGCTGTAAAGGATGTACTGCTGAATATATCCAATTATTCACATCAAAAGCGTACAAATTACAAAACGGCTTATATTTTTGTGCAAATTGCACAATTTATTCAAAAAAATTTCTACCGTTCCGTCTTTTTAAATAAATTCAAACCACTTGATAATGCAAGGAAATTAATGTATAATGGACGTATGATCTTAAGGAGAACGCCTTCTTGCCATAGGCAAGCGGGCAATTATAATACATCGTTACTCCGCGAAGAAAGGCATGGTCAAACAATATGTCCAATAATATCCGCAATGTGTGCCTCATAGGCCATTCATCACACGGAAAAACCTCCGTTGCCGAGGGTATGCTTTATTTTACAAAGGCAACCAACCGCTTAGGAAAGGTCAGCGAGGGAAATACCGTGCTGGACTACGATGCGGAAGAAAAGAAAAGAGGTCTTTCAATATCTCTTGCCGTAGCTCCCGTTGAATGGAAGGGCAAGAAGATCAATATCATAGATACACCCGGTTATCTCGATTTCTGCGGTGAGATAGATCAGGGTCTGCGCGTAGCGGGCAGTGCAGTTATCGTAGTTGACGGTAAGGCAGGCGTTGAGGTAGGAACTGAGCTTGCGTGGGAAAAGGTAGTTGACAACAAAGTTCCCAGAGCTTTCTTTATAAATAAATTCGATGACGGCGAATGCCGCTTTGCACGTGCATTTCAGGAGCTGAGAGACGCATTCGGCGTTTCCGTTTGCCCCGTGCTCATTCCGCTTATAGACGGCGATAAGGTTACGGGCTTCATCGACCTTATTGATATGTGCGTTACGGTATTTGATAAGGAAGGTAAGCATACGGAATCCGCTATTCCCCCGGATTACGCACCCGTTGCACACTCATACAGAAATATGCTGTACGAATCCATAGCAGAAACGAGCGAGGAGCTTATGGACAAGTACTGCGCAGGCGACCATATAACTCGTGAGGAAGCTATAAACGCTATCCACGTAGGATTTGTCGGCAGAACGATAGCACCCGTTATATGCGGTGCGGCAACGAAGATGTGGGGTATTGACAATCTGATGGATAACATCATCGAATACTTCCCGTCCCCGTTTGCAAGAGATAAGGAAAAGGTCATTGATACTGACGGAAAGATAATAAACTGCGAAATTTCGCCCGATAACCCCACAGCCGTATTCGTATTCAAGACGGTTGCCGATCCCTTCTTCGGCAAAATGTCATATTTCAAGGTAATGAGCGGCGTTCTTAAGAGCGACGATACGCTCACCAACCCCGAAACAGGCGTAAGTGAAAAATTTGCACACTTATACACGATAAAAGGTAAGGAGCTTGCAGAAGTCAACACTCTTTACACGGGCGATATAGGCGTTACGACGAAGCTTTTGGGCGTTAACACCAACGATACGTTCTCTGCAAACGCAAAGGCTCTGCCTTACAGAAAGATAAGATACGAGGAGCCTTATCTCCGCGTTGCTCTTTCCCCGTTGGCAAAGGGCGACGAGGATAAAATATCGCAGGGCATATCAAAGCTTCTTGAGGAGGATAAGACTTTAGGATTTGTAAACGACGCTGAAACAAAGCAGCTCGTTCTGTCCGGTATAGGCGATATTCATATAGATGTAACTCTCGCAAAGCTTAAAGCGCGCTACGGCGTGTCCGTTGACACGTCAGAGCCCCGCATAGCGTACAGAGAAGCTATAAAGAAGAGCGTTGACTGCGAAGGAAAGCACAAAAAGCAGTCGGGCGGCCACGGTCAATACGGTCACGTCAAGATCAGATTTGCCCCCGGTGACGGTGAGGGACTTGAATTTACCGAATCCTGCGTAGGCGGCTCCGTTCCGAAGAACTTCCACCCCGCTGTCGTAAAGGGACTTGAAGAAGCTATGCAGAAGGGCGTTCTTGCAGGCTTCCCGATGGTAAGCCTTAAAGCAGATCTGTATGACGGCTCGTACCACGACGTTGACTCGTCGGAAATGTCCTTCAAGCTTGCCGCAAGCATAGCTTACAAGGAAGGTATGAAAAAGGCAAATCCCATTATCCTTGAGCCTGTCGGAGCGTTGAACGTAACTATTCCCGATGCGCTCGTCGGTGACGTTCTCAGCACGGTAATGAAGCGCCGCGGCAGAGTTTTAGGTATGACTCCCACTGATAAAAAGGGCTATCAGCTCGTAGAGGCTGAGGTTCCCATGGCTGAGCTTGCAGACTATACAACGGCTCTGCGCGCTATGTCACAGGGCAGAGGAAGCTACACGCTTTCGTTCCTTCGTTATGAGGAAGCGCCTGCACCCGTTGCACAGAAGATAATCGAGGAAGAAGCAAAAAAGAATAACGAATAATCAATATAAAGCGGACGAAAACAAAAATTCGTCCGCTTTTTACGATCATTATTTTAAGTATTTTTATTAAAATATCTATTCATTTTCATATTTTTATGATATAATAACCGAAAAATAAAATCATAGGAGCATAATTATGAAGGTTTGTGTAAGCACTTACAGCTTTGGCCCTTATATTAAAAGTGAAGAATTCGGAATATTCCGCGCTATTGATTTCGCCGCTGAAAACGGCTTTGACGGAATAGAAATAGTAGACGGTATGCACAAGGATTGCGCCGATCCTGAAACGGCAAAAAGAGTCCTTGAATACTGCAATGAGAAAAATCTCGAGGTAGCATCGTTCTGCACCGGTGCCGATCTTTTGTACGGCTCAGGCGGAGATCTTGACGCTGAGATCGACCGCGTATGCCACATAGTTGATCTCGCCGCTGCGTATGGGGCAAAATGCTTCCGTCACGACGTTGCATACGGCTGCGAAAAGGACTCGGAATACAAGCTTTATGCAAATGCAATTCCCAGAATGGCAAAGGGCTGCCTTGCAATTTCGAAATACGCAAAGGAAAAGGGTATTCAGACAACGACCGAAAACCACGGATTTTATTCTCAGGATCATATGCGCGTTGCTTCCCTTATATCAGCAGTCAACTACGATAACTTCGGCGCTTTGGTAGACATCGGTAACTTTATGTGCGCTGACGAGGAGCCGACGGTAGCTGTGGGAGTTATGGCTCCGTACTGCAAAATGGTACACGCAAAGGACTTTTACTTCAAATCCGGAAGTGAGATCGCACCCGGTAACGGCTGGTTCAGATCAAGAGCGGGAAATTACCTCAGAGCTGCAATAATCGGTCACGGTAATGCTCACGCATGCCAGAGCCTTGGCATACTCAAGCGTTCGGGCTACGACGGATATATTTCCGTAGAATTTGAAGGACACGAGGACAGATTGCTCGGAATCAAGGAAGGTGCATTAAATCTCAGACGCTTCTGGGAGATGAACTGATGGGTGAAAAAAGATCAGGGGCAAAGAGAATATGGATAACCGTCGGGGTGCTCGTTTGCCTTGCAATAGTGATCGTATCAGTTGTAAAGCAATGCGATTCAGCGCAAAAGGGCGGAAGTGCTCTCGTTTATTCATATAATCCTTTTGATTACAAAAGCGATGTCGGATATTACATTCCACAGGAGAATGAAAATATTTTTGACGACGAGGAATATCTTGAAAAAAACAGATATTTCACCGTCAGCTATCAGGGTACGACGCTGGCGTATACCGACGATGATATCGACTCTGCTCCGCTGTCCTTGCAAATGCTCTATACGTATTTCAACGCCGCAACGAACGGCGACGGAGCAACTCTGAACACACTTTTCACAGACTATTATTTCGACAATCTCGGCTCGCCTATTGAAAAGTATGACGATTCGTTTTATCAGCAGAAAATATACAACATAA